>NZ_JBALMS010000063.1:54046-65016 GCF_036962205.1 Bacillus sp. JJ664
AGTGGACTACTTTTTATTATGTCTAATTAGTATGCTTCAATTGCTCAAGTAGTTTTCCCATCATATAAGAATCGATTTTTTCAATAGATGATTGATTCTTTCTAACGCCAGAACCAAAATGTACCTCGTTTACATTCGTTTGTTGAATAAACTTGGCAACATTATAAATAGATAACCCGCTTCCTGCTACTATCTTAATATTAGATTGTTTTGTTAAATCATTCATTTGCTTAATAACGTCTTCTCCATCAATCGCACTATTCATACCGCCAGATGTAAGAATATGTGTGATTT
The DNA here is from genome assembly GCF_036962205.1 of Bacillus sp. JJ664. NCBI lineage: Bacteria > Bacillati > Bacillota > Bacilli > Caryophanales > Bacillaceae > Bacillus > Bacillus sp. JJ664. Next base: position 54,341 of record NZ_JBALMS010000063.1, read on the forward strand.
CCGGAAATTGTTTCAATATATGTATGGCAGCGATTATATCATTTGCTTCATCAATTGCTCTATGAAATGTAAAATTCATTCCATTAGTACGTTTACATACTTTTCCTAATAGATTTTCATCTATTGATTTTTCTTTTGTTAATGCACCAAATACAATACCACTAGCACCAAGTTCATTACATATATCAATATCACTTAAAATTACTTCTTCATCGTATTGATCATATGCAAAAGAGCGACTATGCGGTCTAATCATTACATGAACTGGAATAGACACATTTTTAATAACATTTTTTATTGTGCTATAACTAGGCGTTAATCCCCCTTCGGCAATTCCACTAACTAATTCAATTCGGTTTGCCCCAAATTTCTGTGCATCAATAGCATCTTTTACATTTGTAGCAATTACTTCTAAAATCATTTTCATTCATCTCACTTTACATTTAGTATTTGTTTTAAATCAGATGGAAACGGTATATTGATGGTTAGATTGTCTTTTAAAAATGGATGAATGAATTGGACATTACTTGCATGTAATGCTTGACGATTCAATAACTTATATTTGCTTCCATAAATTTTATCTCCAAGTATTGGATAGCCTAAATAACTTAAATGTACACGAATTTGATGTGTTCTCCCCGTATCAAGACGGCATTCAACAATTGTTACATTTAATTTTGGCATATATTTTATTTTCTTATAATGTGTGATTGCTTTGTCCCCATTAGGTGATACCCTTCTTTTAGTAGGATGATGTCTGTCTTTACCGATTGCCTTATTTATAGTCCCCTCTGTAGATTTTACATCTCCTTCTACAATTGCCGTATAAGTACGTTTTATTTTCCTTTGACTCAGCATCGAATCAAGCACAGCGCTGCTTAAAGCATGCTTAGCGAAGACGACTCCACCTGTTGTGTCTTTATCTAATCGATGTATATGACGTACTTTTGTTTTAAGCCCCATTGATTCAAAATGATAAGCTACCCCATTGGCTAACGTGTTTAATTGTCCTTTTTCATTAGGATGTGTTTCGGCACCATATGGTTTGTTGACAATTAATAAATGATCATCTTCATAACATATCTCTATCGATTGTTTTTGAGGAATGACTCCATAATCCTCATCCCTAAATAAAAGGAATTCAATTTGATCTCCATCAAGAAGATTTGTATTCCAAGGTTTTATTTCCCCATTAACTTTACATGCTTTTTCCATTCTTAATTCATGGAGTAATTTTTTAGGAAATTGCCACTCATTCTTTAAATATGATTCTATTGTTTGATTCGTATGTTCTTTACTTATTTCTACCTGGCACCAGGAATTTACTTTTTTATGTATTTTCATTTCAAATCACCACTTTCAATATGGTTATTATACCAAAACAAGAAAGTTCAAAAAAGGAGCACCTTAATAGGCGCCCCCCTTAGTTTAAATATTAAATTATAATTTATGACTGTTTTGTTAACTTTGTTGATTAACAAGTAATCTTATTAGATTGGAACGTAAGGACCCTAGATACGTACCACTGGAGCAAAGCATCTCCGTTCTAATCTGCTTATCATCAAGAGTTTACTTTTTAAAACACCTAACTTTTGAAAAAAGCTTTATTTAACAACCTTTAAATGCATTCATATAAACTTCTTCAAGCTCTTTAACAAGAGGTAATTTCGGGTTTGCTGTAGTACATTGATCTTCGAAAGCTCTGTCGGATAAATATGATACTTTCTCTTTAAACTCTTTCTCACTAACTCCTTGTGCTTCTATACTCATATTAATATTTAATTCTTTTGCTAGGTTTATGATAGCAGTAATTAAACTTTCTACTCCTTCATCAGTTGTTAAAGCTGGTAACCCTAACATACGTGCAATTTCTGCATAACGTTCGTCAGCGATGAAATGTTTATATTTAGGGAAAGCCGTAAACTTAGTTGGCTTCTTAGCATTATATCGGATAACATGTGGCATTAGAATCGCGTTTGCTCGACCATGTGGAATGTGGAACTCTGCTCCGATTTTATGTGCCAGACTATGGTTAATTCCTAAAAATGCATTTGCAAATGCCATCCCTGCAATCGCGGATGCATTATGCATTTTCTCACGAGCTTCAAAATCATTGCCATCTCGGTAAGCTCTAGGTAAATAATTAAATACTAACTTAATTGCTTGTAATGCAAGACCATCAGTATAATCGTTAGCTAATACACTTACATAAGCTTCAATTGCATGTGTTAAAACATCCATACCAGTATCCGCAGTAATACTTTTCGGTACTGTTGTTACAAATTGAGGATCAATAATCGCAACATCAGGAGTTAACTCATAGTCAGCTAATGGGTACTTAATATTATTTGCTTTATCAGTAATTACAGCAAATGGCGTTACTTCTGAACCAGTACCTGAAGTTGTTGGAATTGCAACAAACTGAGCTCTACGTCCTAGTTTAGGATATTTATATGCACGCTTTCTTATATCTAAGAATTTTTGTTTTGGACCATCTAAAGTAGATTCAGGGTATTCAAAGTACATCCACATACCTTTTGCTGCATCCATTGCTGAACCGCCACCGAATGCAATAATTGTGTCAGGTCCAAATGTTCTCATTCTCTCTGCACCTTTCATTACAGTTACATCTGAAGGATCTGGTTCAACATCTGAGAATATTTCAATTTGGATTGATCCATTACGTTTTTCTAAATAATATTTAATGACATCTACGTAACCAAGTTTTACCATTGCTTCATCTGTTACGATAAAAGCCTTCGTAATATTAGGCATTTTTTCTAAATAAGCAGTTGAATATTTTTCAAAATAAATTTTCGGTGGAAGCTTTACCCATTGCATATTAATATTTCTTCTTCCTAATTTTTTAATATTTAATAAATGAACTGTAGTAACATTTGAAGAAACAGAGTTTTTCCCATGAGAACCACATCCTAATGTCAATGATGGAATAAATGCATTATATAAATCACCAATTCCACCGTGTGCTGAAGGAGAGTTTGTAATGACACGACACGCTTTCATACTTAATCCAAATTCTTTTTGGATTTCTTCATTACGACTATGAATTACTGCCGAATGTCCTAATCCACCAAGTTCGAGCATTTCTTCACAACGTTTAAAACCTTCTACTTTATCTTTCACTTTGATTGCTGCTAACACTGGACTTAATTTTTCTCTAGTTAAAGGCTCTTTTGCTCCAACACTTGTACATTCAACAATTAATATTTTTGTATCCACTGGAACCTTTACTCCTGCTAATGATGCAATTTCAAATGCTGATTTACCTACAATGTCACCATTTACAGCACATGTTGTCTCATTAATAACAAGCTTTTCTAGCTTCTTCTTCTCTTCTTTCGTTGCAAAATAACAATTATTTAATTTTAATTCATTTTTTACTTCATTATAAATTTCTTCATCAACAATAACTGCTTGTTCAGATGCACAAATCATTCCATTATCGAATGTTTTTGATAGGATTAAGTCATTTACTGCACTTTTTACATCTGCTGATTTTTCAATGTAACATGGTACGTTACCAGGTCCAACACCTAATGCAGGTTTTCCAGTACTATAAGCTGATTTAACCATACCAGCGCCACCTGTAGCTAATACAAGCGCTACTCCTTCATGATTCATTAAACATTTTGTCGCTTCAATTGACGGCACTTCAATCCATTGTACACAGTTTTCTGGTGCTCCAGCTTTTACAGCAGCGTCTCGAACAATCCTAGCTGTTTCTTTAGAACACTTTTGTGCAGACGGATGAAACGCGAATATGATTGGATTTCTAGTTTTAATTGCAATAATCGCTTTAAATAATGTTGTTGAAGTTGGGTTTGTTGTCGGTGTTACTCCGGCAATTACTCCAACAGGTTCCGCTATTTCTGTAATACCTGTTTGTTCATCTTCACTGATGATTCCAACCGTTTTATTATTTTTAATTGCATTCCAAATATATTCTGTTGCAAATATATTTTTAATAATTTTATCCTCATAAACTCCACGACCAGTTTCTTCAACTGCCATTTTAGCAAGTGGCATATGTTGATCTAATCCAGCCAAAACCATTGAGTGTACAATCTCATTAATTTGTTCTTGATTAAAGTTCTCGAATTCTTTTAAAGCTTTTTGTATTTTTTCAAAGGATTCTTTTCGTTCTGAAATACTTGATAAGTTCGCATCAATTTCTTTAAATTCATTAGCTAAAAATAGCAAGCCTTCATTTGAAAAATCAAATTCCCCATACTCCTCAATAAACGATTGTTGATCAAGCTGAATTGTATTTTCTAAATTTTTTATTTCACCATGTTTTGTTGCTAATTGGTTTTGTAATTTTGTTACTTGAGTTTTTAATATCTCAACTTCATGTTCGTTTACATCACCTGCAAATTTGGCAATTGAAGGGTGGTGGGTACTTCCACACACTGGACACTCTTCTTGATCTTTTAAATCCTTTGCTAAATAGGCTGCTTTTTGTTGTAACATGTTCATTTCTAAACTATTTAATTTATTTACTTGTTCTTTTAAAATTGCATCATTAACTTCATAATCTTTTAACTTGCCATCTAAATCATTTTTTGCAAAGACAATTCGTTTTGCGAAGCCACCTTTTTGATGTACTTGCTGTTTCAACAGTGTGATTTGATTCCACTGTTCATAAATACCTTCAAAATTAATAATCTCATTTTTCAATTGAGACAACTCTTCATTTTCTTTCGATAGTTGTTCTCGAAGTTTTTGTCCATCAAATTCTAGTTGCTTTAACTGTTTAGTTTTCATTACATAGTTCTCTTCAAGTTTTTGATAGTTCACTATACTATCTTTCAGTTCTAATAATTGACTGTAATGATGCTCGAAGTTTGATAACTCTTTATTTTTTTCAGGAAGTGTGGCAACTTTTAATGAAATTATTTCGATTAATTGAAGGATTTCAGTTAACGAAAGATGTTCTTTTTGCAATTTATCTTTAGCTTGTACTATCAAATCGTTTAGCTTTGTAAGTTCATTTTTTTGAGGCAGTACCTTTTCTGCTCTGGTAGCCATTGATAATTTTGATTTCTTTTGTTTAATTTCTTCTTGTTGATCATTTAATAATGTAATTAATTCCTTATTTCTACCATAAACCTCAACTAATTGTTTAATTTCAGTAATTTCTTTTATTTTAACTTTTAAAGAAACGAATCCTTTATGAATGACGATTTCATCCTGGTTGATCACGATATCGCTTTTAATCAAACGATATGCAGTAATCATTAATACAACGATTACTACCCCCATCTGTAAATACCCCGTATATTCATTTCCAGTTCCAACTAGTAAAGATATCAACTTGTACAGAAAGATTAGAAGCAGTGAACATGCTGCCATATAGAATAAAACACTCAGAAAAGTAAAGTGAGAAGAGAATTTAGCCTGTTCCACAATCGTTCGCCTCCTCTACGACTTTTTTAATTGTTTTTTCTACTATATGTATCAAATCCCCAAAATGAAACTAGTACCCTAAAAAAAATGGTCATTTTTTGACAAAATCACTCGTACTTGCTTGATAGTTCCCTCATTTTCTTACTATAATAGTGATATGTTTATTGTTTAATGGAAACAAGGAGGATACATATGTTTTCGGTATGGTCGCAAATTATGATTGTCATTTGGACAATTTTCTTATTAGGAATGATGTCAATTGGTGGATATTTCATGTTCAGAAAGTTTTTAAAAAGACTTCCAAAAGAAGATGGCAAATCCATTTTAGATTGGCAAGATGAATACTTACAACAAACAAGACATTTGTGGTCAACTGAGCAAAAGGAGTTACTAGAGGAACTTGTAAAACCAGTCCCTTCATTATTTAGAGATGTTGCTCGTGATAAAATTGCAGGTAAGATTGGTGAATTAGCCATCATTGCTAACGCTACACAAATTACACAAGGTTTAATTATTGAAGGTTATATTAAGGCAACTCCTAAAAGGGATCATGCATTTTTAGTAAAAACCCTAAAGAAAAAAGAAATTGATTTTACCGAGTATCAACATTTACTAGCAAAATAAAAAGTGTACCTTAATGGTACACTTTTTTTCATGTAATAATTGTATTTGCTGGAAGCTGTCTTCTCATTTTTGTATATGATTTATACATCGCTAAACGCCACGGTACAATCATTGAGAATGCAAGTAAGAAAAACATTCCACTTAATTGACCTACATCGATACTTGAACTTAAATAAAGCTTCATAATAATTCGAACAATTAATAAACCAAGTAAGATAAATACAAATGATTTAGATCTTTTTAAATAAATTTCATTATCTACAATTTCAAACTTCGACGTTTTAATTAAGAATAATGAAAAAAACAGACCAATACATACTGCCTCAAGTACTTCAAAACCATTTAATCTGAACTCTGGAACGATATACATCAGTGCTCCAGTACTCATAAAAAATGGTGGCAATATAATTTTTTTTAAGTTTGTTGGTTTCTTTGCAGCTTTTAAGCGGACAACAATCACTCCAAGAGCCATTACTGTCGCAAAAACAGTACTTACGATAATACTCATATCCTTACTCATTTCTTCACTACCTTTTTATTTCAATCTTGAAGACTAAATATTCTCTCTAGTGCTGTGATGATTTGAAGATCATGCACTGGTTTTTCAATAAAATCTAATGCACCGTATTGAAGTGCTTCATTTACTACATTATCTTGCGTCATAGCAGATAACATGATAATTTTTGCATCATGGTGATTTTCTTTAATTTCTTTTAGTGCTGTTAATCCATCTTTTAGTGGCATCGTGATGTCGAGTAACATAAGGTCTGGTTTTAGTTGTGAATAAAATTTGACGGCTTCTTCCCCATTTGATGCAAATCCTATTACATCATAACCAGCGTTTTTAACAACTTCTCCAATTTTCGTACGTATGAATAAAGAATCATCTACGATTAAAATCCTTGCCACTACTAAGCCCCCTGTGTTAGAGAATATCAGAATATACTTTAACTATAACCTATATATTTTAAGATTACAATTCAACGCCAATTGATTAAAAACCAGTAAATCCACCGGTAAATCTCGTAAAATAAATAGTAATTTTTGTCAGCCAGTCAAAATATAACATAATCCCCATTAGAATCATAATATATCCACCGAAAACGACAATTTTATGCGAGTATTTTTTAATCCAATTTAATGAACCTAAATAAAAGGAAAGAACAAAAAATGGAATAGAAAATCCAAGTGTATAAGCAAGCATATAAAATAGACTAGAGCTTGGATTACTAACAGCTAAAGCAAAAACAGAAGTTAAAATTGGACCTGTACAAGGTGTCCAACCTGCTGCAAAGGCTAAACCAATTAACATCGTACCTAAATATCCACTAGGTCGTTTCGAAAATTGAAATTGGCGGTTATTCATTAAGAACTTCGGTTGAAAGATCCCCGTTACAATCAAACCTAAAAATACAATTAATATCGCTCCTATTTGGCGAATAAAATCTTGATAGCGCATAAAAAACGACCCAATGAAGGACGTACTAAATCCTAGCACGATAAAAATAATCGAGAAACCTAATAGAAAGAATAACGTATGTAATAACGATTTACTTTTATGTATTCTATTCTCACTTTTTAAATCACCTAAAGATACCCCAGTAATATATGATAAAAACGCTGGATAAATTGGTAAACAGCAAGGAGAAATAAAGGAAAGAAATCCTGCTCCGAATGCAATACCAATATTTAAGTCCCCCATTAACAAACTCCCTTTCTCATTTCAACATTCTACATAACATTATAGTATAATCATATGATAATGTTAATTTAAAATACTTTTATTAAAGGAAGAAAAGAACTTTTGTCGAATAGTAGTTCAAATATAATTTAATAGATATGGCGTGATGTGTTCCCTTCTTGACTTTAATCGTGTAGGGATTAACAAATTAACTCCACCACTCTATGAAAGGAGATTTATATGTCAACATTACTTCAACAAACAAAAAGCACACCTGAAAAAATGAATCGTAGTAAAGAAATGAAAGAAGGCTTTTTGGCAGCTGTTCCTTTAATCATTGGCTATTTACCAGTTGCTTTTACATTTGGATTAATTGCAAAACAATCTGAGATTGACATACTAAATACTCTTTCTTTTAGTGCACTTGTCTATGCAGGTGCAAGTCAATTTATGGGATTATCTATGTATATTGCTGGCGTTAGTTTAGTTCAAATATATATTGCAACACTCATTTTAAATTTTAGGAATTTCGTCATGAGCTTATCTTTTAACAATCAATTCAAGAATTTACCATTTTGGCATAAAATCTATTTATCTATTACATTAACAGATGAAAACTTTGCAGTAACAACTCTTGGTAATAAAACAAATTCAGGTAGTCAATCTTCCATATACTTAATCACCTTACATACAATTGCTTATACAACATGGATTTCTGGTACTTTATTAGGCGTTGTTTTTTCTACACTTATTCCTAAAGTAATAGGTGAAAGCATGGGAATATCATTATATGCTATGTTTATTGGACTATTAACACCAGCAGTTAGAACGAATTGGCGTGCTTGCATCATTGTATTTGTGAGTATGCTATTAAACTTTTCATTTTCAAAACTATTAAGTCAAGGCTGGTCACTCATTTTAGCATCAGTAATTGCAAGTTTACTAGCTATCGTTTTAATGAAAGGAGAAGACAAAAAATGATCGTATTTCTTCTTGTTCTTGGTATGTGTTTAGTCACAATGATTCCTAGGATACTCCCTGTATTCATTGTAGATCGCGTTCAATTTCCAAACTGGGTTACTTCTTGGTTAAAAGGTGTTCCCTACGCAGCATTAGGTGCACTAATTTTCCCAGGTATATTAACAGTAGAAAAAGGAAATATCAGTGTAGGACTTTTAGGTGGGATTGTTGCTATTATTCTTTCTATACTTAGATTGCATATTATATTTGTTGTATTTGGTTCGATTGGAACAGTACTCATTATGAAATTATATTTTTAAATGGATCAATAATAAACATTAACAGACCTTTTAATTGATAAGCAAAAAGAAACTTCCAGCCATAAAATGGTTGGAAGTTTCTTTTTGACTCCTTAAATTTAATTTATAAGCTTTAACAACTTACGTACTACTCTGCTAATTGAAGTGATCCTTTATTTTGCAGTAAATACATATTGTAATAAAGCCCTTGCTTAGCAAGAAGTTCTTGATGGTTCCCCGATTCTACTATTCTTCCTTTTTGTAGTACATATATACAATCAACATCTTGGATCGTAGATAAACGGTGAGCAATAATAACTGTGGTTCTTCCTTTTCTCATTGCTGTTAGGGCTGTTTGGATTGCTTCTTCCGTTTCACTATCAATATTTGCTGTTGCTTCATCAAGAATTAAAATAGTTGGTTTCGCTGCAATTGTCCTAGCAAAAGTAATTAACTGTCTCTGACCACTAGATAAGGTTGAACCTCGTTCCACTACTACCTCATCATACCCATTTGGTAATTTTTCAATAAATTCATTTGCTCTTACTAATTCTGCTGCTTCTTTCATATCAAGTTCGCTTATGGTGTCATTATACATAGAAATATTCCCTTTAATGTCTCCTACGAATAAGTAAGGGTCTTGTAAAACTAATCCTATATTAGAACGTAATTCACTTTCTTGAAAAGAAGATAGTTTTTGATCATCAATACTTATTTCTCCATCTTTCACATCATAAAAGCGTAATAATAAGTTCATAATCGTCGATTTACCACTTCCAGTATGCCCCACAAAAGCCACTGATTGCCCTGGCAAAACAGAAAAAGACAAATCATGAATGACATTATGCACACCATCATATGCAAATGAAACATTTTTAAAATCAATACTTCCTTCTACTATTTTTGGTGAATTCGAACCTTGTTGTACTGGTGCTTTTTGTTCTTCATCCATTAAATCAAACACCCTTGCAGAAGAAACAACTGCTTGTTGCAATAATGAAAGCTTCATCATCATTTGCGTAATTGGTTCAAAAAATCTTTCTAAATAACTAACGAAAGCATAAACAGTTCCAATTTCAACAGGATTACTAAATGAAGCAATCCCAAAAAAGCTTAATACAAACATAATACCGATTGTATAAATTAAATCAGTTGCTGGTCTTAAAAATAATGAATCTAGCCTGATTGTTTTAACACCTGCTTGATAATGTGACTCGTTTACATGTTCAAATTCACTTTGAAGTCGCTTTTGTTGATTAAATGCTTGAATGATAGACATACCTTGCAAATGCTCATTCAGTTTTGCATTTAAATTACTTAATTGTCCTCTTGTTTCCATAAAAAACGGAAAACTCTTCTTACGGTAGGTGAGGATTACAAAATAAACAATAAACACTAAACCTAAACAAATTGAAGCAAGTTTTACATCCAAACTATACATCGCAATAATAATACCGACTAAAAAGACGATTTGCTGAATAAATGTTGCTAAAACACTTACGTAAAAATCCTTAATTGCTTCTGTATCATTCGTAATTCTAGATACTATGCTTCCAATTGGTGTTTTATCAAAGAATGAAAAAGCCAACGAGTGAACATGTTCATAAACCTTCATACGAATATCTTGAACTACTTTAAAAGCAATTTGTTGAAACATTAATAATTGAAGATAAGATAAAATAATT
>NZ_JBALMS010000064.1:0-353 GCF_036962205.1 Bacillus sp. JJ664
AGATAAACGACTATTACCTTTCATTAAACTATTACCTAAAATTAAGAAAACTAATATACCTACGCATAACGTTGCTATATATCTAAATTTCATTTCTTTGTCTCCTTTATATATAGAACTAACTTATTTTACATATAAGACTCGGACATTTCTCATGATTTTTAGTTTGAATAGTTTTAAAGTAATCTGTAAAGTTGTTTTTGAAATATATACTATCTTACTAAATAGATTTGTTTTTCAATTAAGGATGATGGTTCCAATAGACTTTTGATCCTTAAAAGATCCATTTATTTGGGTTTCACACGTACTCGGTTTCCTTTAAAAATTCTATATTCCCTCGCTAAATACACGTT
>NZ_JBALMS010000064.1:405-15412 GCF_036962205.1 Bacillus sp. JJ664
ATACTTAATAAGTACTACGTGATCTGTCTTTTTTCCTTTAAGTATCAGTTCAATTGAGAATGTTTTTTATTTGAAATGTAAAAACTAAATAAGTGTGCAGATAGTTTATCTATTTTAGATTTTTTAGGAGGTTTTACAATGAGTGTACATATCGGAGCAGAACAAGGCGCAATTGCCGACAAAATATTATTACCTGGAGATCCTTTAAGAGCTAAATATATTGCAGAAACATTTTTAGAAGATGTAGTTTGCTATAATGAAGTTCGTGGAATGCTTGGTTTTACTGGTACATATAAAGGTGAACGAATCTCAGTACAAGGTACTGGAATGGGAATCCCTTCAATTGGTATATACGTTAACGAGTTAATTAATAGTTACGGCGTTAAGAAATTAATTCGAGTAGGAACATGCGGTGCAATACAAAAGGATGTTAAAGTTCGTGATGTTATTATTGCAATGACTACATGTACTGATTCTAACATGAATCGTTTAACATTCCCTGGTTTTGACTATTCACCATGCGCTAGCTTCGATTTATTAAAGAAGGCATATGACGGTGCAGTAAATCAAGGATTAAACGTAAGAGTTGGTAATGTATTAACTGCAGACGTTTTTTATAGAGAAAACATGGACATGGTTCAAAAACTAGGAGATTATGGTGTACTTGCAGTAGAAATGGAAACGACTGCATTATACACAATTGCTGCTAAATACAATGTAGAAGCATTAACAGTATTAACTGTAAGTGACCATATCTTCACTGGTGAAGAAACTTCAGCACAAGAAAGACAAACAACGTTTAATGACATGATCAAAATCGCATTAGACGCTGCAATCGCTGAATAAATAATGATCAAAAAAAGCCTGGACAAGAATTCCAGGTTTTTTTGATACATTTTTTTAAGCCTTTTTATGTTGTTTTTATTCCACATTTTTCATAAACGATTGTACAATGATATTACTAACAATTTAAATATTAGGAAGGTAGTTTATGAAAAAAAATCAATCAATATTATTTTTTACTTGGGTTGTGAGCATTATAGCAACACTTGGTAGTTTATCATTTTCAATTATCAATCATTGGACCCCTTGTTCCTTATGTTGGTATCAACGCATTTTCATGTATCCAATTGTTTTTATCATCGGAATTGCGTTTTATAAAAATAAAGTTAAGGATATTATTTATATCTTGCCATTATCAGTGATTGGTATGTTTATTTCGATTTATCATATTTTAATCCAGAAAGTACCTGCTATGAAAGAATCTGCCACACAATGTGGACCGGTTCCTTGTACTGGTGATTACTTAAATTTATTTGGTTTTATTACCATTCCAATGTTAGCCTTTGTTGCATTTTTACTGATTAACATAAGCGCTATTTACTTATTACGTAAATCAAATTAAAATCAACTTTTGTCTTTGTATTTTCAAATCCAAAAATCAACAACCCTATAGGAAATAGCCAATTAAAATAATTCAAGCTGCTCGGTTGAGGATGGACCAAATTCTATACCAAGCAGCTTCATTAATTCCTTCGCATTATCAGCTGCATCTCCTCCTGAGTTATTATTAAATAAGATGCATACTTCTTTCGTATGTCTTGATAAAGTTTCCAGTTTATCAACCCACTCACAGAGTTCTTCTCGATTATATCGATATAAATATCTAACTTCTCGCCAGTTCTCTTGTCCATTATGATTCCATCCGTATACATTTCTTCCGTGAAATCGAATTAATGTTAGCTCTTTGTTTGTTGGATGTAATATAGTTGGAATGCTTCCCATACCTGCTTGAGGTTCATCACAAATTGAATGGATCCACCCCTCTTCATTCATAAATGATAATGTTTGGTCAACATATTGTGGAAAGAACCAAGATTGATTCCTAAATTCCAATATTGCTGGGACTGAAGATAGTTCATTTTTGATTGTTCTTAAAAATTCCACGTTTTCCTTTTTACAATTAAACCAAGGCGGAAATTGAAAGAGAACACCTTTTAGTTTATTGTTTTCAATTAAAGGTTGAATTGAATCAAGAAAAGGCTTCAATAATTTTATTTGTTCTTCTTTTGAATAATTCTGTCTTGCATGTCCAGTAATTCCACCGTATGCTTTAACGACAAATGAAAAATCAGCCGTTGTATGATTCACCCATTTTTGATAATTAGATTGTGGCATAATACTATAATAAGATGAATCGATCTCTACTATTGGAAAGTGATTACAGTATTGTCGGAGTTTTTTTGATGAATGAATACGTTCAGGGTACAAACTATCATGATCGCCCCATCCAGTTACGCCAATTTTAATTTCCATAAACCGCTCCCATAAATCATTTTTTATTATATAATTATTACTATTATAAATTAAAATAAACAGAATTATTTGATATAATAATGTAATGTATAAACTTATTTTAGTAGAAATAGGAGTATAGTGTAAATGAATACGGATACCGTAAATGATCTAAAAGCTAAAGTAGCTAAATTAGAGGAAAAAGTAGAGATTTATGAAAAAATTATTTCTTCAATTACACCAGGTTCATTTTTTTCAGAAAATTATCTAAATTTAATAAATAAACATTCTTTATCATTCGAAACACCTGAATTAGTAGATGAGCTTTCTACCACCTTTTCTTCATTCATGTTCAAAAATAAAGTCATTCTTCAAAAAATCTTTGATGCCATTCCTCATCATATTCTATTTATTGACCCTAAAGGCATCATTCAATTTTATAATGAACAATGTGCGAGAGACTTCAAGGTAAATATTGATGAATATGTCGGTAAACATATAAGAGAATTATTAAGAACTGAAGATAAGGAAATTGCACTTCTTAACACGCTTTATTCTGGAAAAGAAATTTATCATCATGAAATTTTAAATAAGAATTATGGTATCGTAAATACAAGGATTATTCGTGATATGAATAATCAAATTGAAAGTGTGATTGGTATATTTCATTTTTTAAATGATGCTAGAGATTCTGAGAAACTAGCCATTTCTGGTAGAATTGCTGCTGGCATTGCACATGAGGTTCGTAACCCACTTACAACTGTTAGAGGATATCTTCAATTCGTTCAAGATGAAGCACCCGAGAGAATCAAACAATTATTTAATGACCTTTTAATCCCTGAATTAGATCGTGCTAATGGCATCATTACTGACTTTTTATCGATTACGAAAAATGCACCATATAAGCCAGAGCCAGTTTGTTTAAACGATTTTCTATTAAACTACATAAAACAATTATTTTTCAGTGAAACGGTCATCAATAATGTAGATATAAAGTATAATCTCTCTGAAGAATTACATAAATACAAAGTATTTTTTGATAAAAATCAACTTGTTCAAGTATTTCTAAACCTTTTCCATAATTCATTGGATGCTAAGAAAGACGGAAATCTACTCATTACAATTGAAACTCATGTAATAAATGATGAAATAGTGATTATTTTCAAAGATAATGGTTGTGGTATACCTAGGACCGTTCTACCATTTATATTTGATGCTTTCTATTCTACAAAGGATGAGGGTACCGGACTTGGATTATCACTTACAAAAAAATTAATACAAAATCACGGTGGATTCATTACTGCTACTAGTAGTTGTAATGGAACAGATTTTACGATTACTTTACCAATTAATTATGACGACAATAAAAATAGCATCGTTTGATGCTATTTTTTTATTATAAAATATAATAAAAAACCATTCTGCAACAGCAAAATGGCTAATGTTATTCTTTATTTATGGTACATTTGATTTGGCAATTCCTTTATGGAAAAAATCACATGATCTAGTTTTTGTTCTATACGATATAGTAAATAAAGTGTAACTCCGATTGGAAATCCAACTTCTTTTATCATACTAATCCAAAGCTCCATTTTTTCCTCCTCCTTTATCTTACATATAAGAGGAAAATGAAAAAATTCTTTAAACAGTTAAAATGATTTTACCAGTTGATTTACGACTTTCTAATAAATCATGAGCAAGCTTTCCATCTTTTAATGAGAAAACAGTTGGGGATTGAACATTAATTTGTTTCGTTGCAATCCAATTAAACAATTCTTTACTTCTATTTATTCTTTCTTCTTTCGAGACAAGAACATTCCATAAATCTCCACCTGTTAATGTTTTTGAAGTATCCATTAACATTCTAGGATCAATATGAACTGGGTCTCCACCGGCCATTCCATAAAAAACAACTGTTCCGTGTACTTTTGTTGCTTCAAAACTATTCATAATGGTCGAACCAACAGATTCATATACTACGTCTACACCGTTTTTCTTTTTCGTTAATTCTTTTGTTAATGAAACCCAATCTTCGTCATATAAAAGTACTTCATTTGCGCCAATAGAAAGGGCTTTTTCTTTTTTTTCATTTGAAGAAGTTAATCCGATAACCTCTCCACCTTTTAATCTAATCATCTGAGTGAGTAATTGACCTACTCCACCTGCAACTGCATGAACAAGTGCAGTATCACCTGGTTTGATTTGATAACTGTCATTCACTAAGTAATGCGCTGTTAATCCTTGAAGCATAACCGATGCCGCGATTTCAAAACTAATTTCATCTGGAATTGGTACAATATGAGTTTCTTTCGCTGCAACGTATTCTGCATTCGCATAAGGTACATCAGCAAATGCTACACGGTCACCTACTTTATATCCCGTTACTGAAGATCCGATTTCAGAAATAATACCAGAACCTTCATAACCTAAGATATAAGGTGGATTCCCAGCCAAATGATAATTTCCTTTACGGCGATAGATATCTGCAAAATTAACGCCAACAGCTTTCATTTCAATACATACTTCATCATCTGAAATCGTTGGTTTAGCAATTTCCTCATACGTTAAAACATCTGACGAACCAAACTCTTTAAAAACTAATGCCTTCATATTTCATACTTCCTAACATGTTTAAAATTCAAAAATAAAATCCTCGTCTGTCAATTTTTCCACTGTAACTGCTTTTACATACCCGTTTCCTTTTACAGAGAAGAAATCATGGTTCTTTGTATCAGTTTTTAGTCCATTTAAGACAATAGGATTAATATCTTCATCATCAAAATATGCTTCGAATCCTAAATTCATTAATGCCTTATTTGCATTGTAACGAATAAATTTATTTACTTCGTCCACTAAACCGATTGATTCATAAATTTCTGAAGTATATTGTAATTCGATATCATATAACTGAACTAATAATGACATTGTTTCTTTATATAGTCGAGCTTTTTGTTCATCTGAAAATTCATCATAAATTTGTTGTGCAAGAATACCTACAAATACTCCGTGAATACTTTCATCACGTAAAATCAGGTTAATAATCTCACCACTAGCAGTCATTTTACCTTGGCCAGCTAAGTATAATGGATAGAAAAATCCACTATAGAATAAGTAACTCTCCAAAAATACACTAGCTACCATTGCCATATATAATTCTTCTGAAGATACGTCGCGCTTTAATAAATTTAAATAATATGAAGAAATTAACTCAGATTTTTTTGTTAGGATTGGATGTTCATCGATCCATTTAAAAAGTTGATCAATTTCATCTTCAGTTGCAAGCGTTGTAAAAATATGTGAATAACTTTTCGCGTGGACTTCTTCCATTGCACCCATAAATGCTAGTACACTTTTTGCTTGTAAATTTTTCAAGTGTACTAAAATAAGTGGCATACCTTCTCCACCTTGTTTCGTATCTAATAAAGTTAATCCACCTAACACTTTTATAAACGTATCTTGCTCTTCCTTTTTAAGTGTATTCCATGTATTCTTATCAGACGAAACAACAATCTCTTCCTCAGTCCAAAATTGCGATAAATTTTGCTTCCAAAATACTAAACTAAAATCGTCTTCTTTTTTATTCCAGTTTACAGCTTTCATCTTAAAATGACCCCCTACTCACTAAAGAAAGCCCGAATATATAGATGCAGTATCATTAACATTCTCTATATACGAGCTTCCCATATACTTACTCATTAAATTTTCATATCATCGTTCTATTTACTCTATATTTTGTGCTTTGAGCATCGATCAGACTGAACAGCTAATACACTCTTCCACACTCAATTTTCTTGTACGCGTATAATATAAACTTTTCAATCCCTTTTTATTAGCATAGATATAATATCTTGCAAGTTCTCGGGTTGAAATATCACTATTTACATATAATATAGAGCTGATTCCTTGATCAATATGTTGTTAGATTTCAGCAATTAGATCAATTAATTTGTATTGATTAATATCGTAAGCCGACTTGTAATACCAGAAGCTTTGTTGTGATAAATAAGGCATTGGATAATAAGTTGTTGAATTTGCATATGTTCTAGATTCAATTACATTTACAATTGGCATAACTGAAGAAGTAGCGTTTTGAATGTAGCTAATTGATTGTGTAGGAGCTATTGCTAAGCGGTAGCTGTTGTATAAACCATATGCTTGTACTTGCTTACTTAATGTAACCCAATCAAATTCATTCGGAATATATATTCCATTAAATAATTCTTTCACTTTTGCTGTTTTCGGTTCAAAAGATTGTGTTTTGTACTTATCAAAATAAGTACCTTTTGCGTATTCACTTTTCTCAAAGTCTTTAAATGTTTTTCCAGTTTCTTTTGCAATAAACATACTCTTTTCTATTGAGTAATAGTTCATCATCATAAAGAATGTACGGGCAAAATCCTTTGCTTCTTCACTTTCATAGGAAATCCCATTCTTTGCAAAATATCCATGTAAATTCATTGCACCTAAGCCCACTGAATGAAGTTCATCATTTGCCTTTTTAACAGTAGGTGCATTTTCAATTTCAGTCATATCAGATACAGCCGTTAATGCTTCAATTCCCATATGAACTGAATCCCTAATTGCTCTATTTTCCATTACATTGACGATATTTAACGACCCTAAATTACAGTTAACATCTCGATTAATTACATCCTCAGAGCCATAATTATTGATCTCTGATGTTTCTTGTAATTGAAAAATTTCTGTACATAGATTTGACATCTTAATTTCGCCAATATCTTTTAAAGCATGCTGGTTGTTCGCATTTGTTTTATACATTAAGTATGGATAACCAGATTCAAGTTGAATCGCAGCAATCTTAACTAATAAATCACGAGCTGATAAATCAAGTTTTTTCTTTTGGATTTTATCGTTATTTACAAGTTCATCGTATTTTTCATCTATATCAATATCATCTAAATGAATGCCATATTCCTTGTAGACCGTATATGGAGCGAATACGTAGAATGGCTCATTTTTTTCTGCTAGTTCAAAGAATTTATTTGGAACAATTAAGCCAATCGATAAAGATTGAATTCGGCTTTTCTCATCGGCGTTAATTTTTTTCGTATCAAGAAACTCAATTACGTCCCAGTGGAAAATATTTAAATATGTTGCACCAGCACCTTTACGTTGGCCAAGCTGGTTTGCATATGAGAATGAATCTTCTAATAGCTTCATTACAGGAACAACACCACTTGCAGCGTTATCAATTTCTTTGATTTGTTCTCCACGTGCTCTAAGCTTAGATAAATTCAGTGCAACGCCACCGCCAATTTTTGAAAGCTGCATTGCTGTATTAATTTGAAAACCGATAGAGTTTAAACTATCATCCATTTCAAGTAAGAAACATGAAACCATCTCACCTCTTCTACTTCTACCAGCATTTAAAAACGTCGGAGTAGCAGGTTGATAGTTTTGTTGAATCATCATTTTCGCTAAATTTAATGCTTTATCAATATTGCCTCGTCCTAAATAAAGAGCAACGATTGCAATTCGATCTTCATATCCTTCTAAATAAAACTTTCCATCGTTTGTTTTTAATGCATAGTCCTTAAAGAATTTAGATGCTGCCATATATGATTGGAAAGTAAATCCAGCCTGATAAACTAGTTCATACATTCTTTCAATCTCAGTAAGGGAGTATTCTAATTCTACCTGATAATAATAGTTTTCTTGAGTCATATACTGTAAGCGTTCTTTAACAGAAGAAAATTGAATTTTTCTATCTTCTACTTCTTTTAGGAAACAAAGTAACGCTTCTTTATCTTTTTCAAGATCAAAAAAACCATCCTTTTTAATTGTTAATTCATTATTCAGCTCAATATGTCTCAAGCTTTTCCACTCCCTCAAGAAAATATTGTATATCACGACTTGTCCCTGACATTTCGAATTTTGACAAGACCGGTACGTTATATGTTTTGGCAATTTTATCTGCACTGGCTGCAAATGAATCTCCCCAGTTTCGATTGCCACTTGCACTTACTGCTCTTAGGTAATTTGAATTTTTCTCCAAAAAATGATGTACATTGTCTGGAACACTTCCAAATCCAGTAGTATAGGTTACAAGAATATAAGGTTCTTCGATTTTTAGTCCATCTTTTATTTGAATTGACGGCATTCTAATTTTATTGACAAAACGTTTAACATTGCCAGTCATTGAACTGTAAACTATCACCATAGGATCACCTCATTTTATATGTAAGAATATTTTATGAATATTTAAAATTCTCATGTTATATACCTACATATTGTATTACCTTTTTATAACAAACACAATATATAGTTTCCTAAATGTAAAAATAAACATTTCGACAATCTCACTCAGAATGAAACAATAAGAGAAATTTAACAAATTATGGAGAAGAGTGCAATAAAGTGTAAAACGATTTTTTTGTCAATTGAGCCATACCGAGAAACATAAAAAAAATACCCAATAACACCTTGCAAAACAAGAAAAAAGTAAAAAAAACTTTTTTTTTTTGCAGTTGGTTTCATGAGTACTTCTTAAAAAGTTATATATTTTTAAATATTTGTTAACTTCTAGCTTCTTCTATATATGTATAAATTACATCGCCACCATGTTGAGCAATTCCTCGGAAGTGTTTAAAATCCTCTCGATTCACTATAATTTGTCTAAAGGTTAAAAAATCTTCTTTTTTGATCATTATTTGTGTAATTTCACCGTTTTTAAGTTGTTCAATTAGATTCAGCATTTCATTTTGTTCCATATTCTCACCCTTTAATAATAGATCTAATTTGATTACTGTTTTAAAGCTTCCATCTAACATTATCAAAGATGTTACTATATGAAAACTAAATTTTTACATCTAAAATTTTCTCGGTGACAAATACATTTGGATCTTCATTCTTAACTAGCATGACTTCGATTTCTCCATCTATTATGACTAAAAATGCTTTTGGTATTAATTCTAAGCCAGTTCCAAGACATTCAAACTGAACTTTTGCATGCCCCTCTCCTAGTAGAACGACCATTTCAAAAAATGGAATGACAATGATCTGATCAAAAAATAAAATTGGATCACCAATCAAAGTATTACTACCGACAAATTCTTTTATTTCTTCTTCTAAATCGTACTGTAATTCTTCAATCCATTTCTTCAAGAAAGTAACCTCCAAAAAGTGCTACATCCATTTTTTACCCTTCTTGTAATTTTTAAACATATTTTTGAATTTAAATTGACTAAATTGTAAAAAAATATTCAATTTTCTCTTTACCTTTAAACCGTTTTCATGCATTATAGAAGGTGTAAAATGAAAACTTTTTATAGGAGATACGCTCATGAAAATTGCAGAAGCTGGAAATATCATTGAGTTTAAACAAGGGTTAAAAGGAAGAGTTCAAAAAGTGAATAAAAATTCTGTCATAGTAGACATATCGATAATGGAAAACTTTAGAGATTTAGAAATGGAACCGCTAACAGTTGTAAACCATAAAAATTATAAAATTGTAAGAACCGCAGAATAATTGTTCAATAGATAAGTTCGATAAACACATTTTGTGTTCCAGTAACGTTTTAATTTAAACATGAATCGTCAGTTACTACGTCTTGTTGAGACTAGTAAATTAATCAGATTATTAATTGTAAAAGTTTTCTTGTATTTTAAAGAATGACAATATAATAGAAACCTTATCTACATACTTTTACATTTTTTTAAAATTTGTAAAATAATAAGCGTTTCAATCATCCTAAGTCCCGTGTGCGTCACGGGACTTTTTTTATGATTACATTTGTTAATGTGAGTAAACTGGATAATTTTTTCAGATTTGGACATAAAACCAATCTAAAAAAATTGAAAAGAGCAATTTTATATTATTTGGTTTCTTTGTCCAATTCTTTAAAAGATTTTACTTTTTCATGTGGTTGCTGGTTCGTTTTTCTTTCATTCCAAAAACGTTCTTTTTCACTTTTTGATTTCGTCATCATTCCACCCCCTTATGTAATTTCGTTTTTTATCCTTTCACAAAATTGTAGATTTTATGTAATCAATCATTTTTACATATTTTATACAAAATTCACTTGTAAAAAATAGCGTTTGTTATTAGGTGAACTTCAAAATTTTTTTTTTGCTAATGAGCTTTGATTATTCACACCGTTTTAAAAAGGAAGATTTGAATGAAGATTTGAATGAACTTTTTAACAAAGCATAATTTTAAAAATGCTGTAGCCGTTTTTATTATTTCATTTTTATTAATATTTGGTAGTTTGTACTCCTATTCAAAATTAAAGGTCGGGGAGCTTCTAGATATTGAATTTGCTATTTCTGTTCAAGTAGTATACCCTGGACAAATTACCACGAATCTTGAAAATACTTTTAAATCAATTGATGGTATTATAACTTTATCAAGCTCGTCATTTGAAAGTGTATCTGTCATGAATTTAGAATTTACTTTTTTCAATACGAAAAAACTCCGATTCAAGTGCGAATCGGAGTTTTCTTATTATAGGCTGTGATCATTAACCCCATCTAACCATTTTTTGACCGGTGCTAATGTTGTTTCGATACTTCCTTCATTAAAAGGTGATTCTAGTTTTGCTTCACTTACTAGACCTAAAAATGATTTACTGCCTCCTAATTGACATAAGCCAACATAGTCTGACCACGCTGCATCACGATCTTCATGCATTTTATTCCAAAATTGTAATGCACAAATTTGGGCTAATGTATAATCGATGTAATAGAAAGGTGATTGGTAAATATGCCCCTGTCTTTGCCATAAGCCACCTTTTTCTAAATAGCTATTGCCATCATTTACGCGATGAGGTAAATATTTAGCTTCTAATTCTTTCCAAAGACCATGTCTTTCTTCTGGTGTTAATTCTGGTTTTTCATATATTGCATGTTGAAATTCATCAACTGCAACACCATAACTAATAAATGTAACGGCACTACTTAAATGAGTAAAGTAATATTTCTCTGTATCCTCTTTAAAGAAGTTTTCTTGCCACGGCCAAGTAAAGAATTCCATACTCATTGAGTGAATTTCACAAGCTTCATATGTCGGCCAATAATACTCTGGGGTATTAAATTTACGACTCTCAAAAACTTGGAAAGCATGACCTGCCTCATGCGTTAAAACATCGATATCTCCTGAAGTTCCATTAAAGTTAGAAAAGATATAAGGTGCTTTGTAATTAGGAATATAAGTACAATAGCCTCCTCCCTGCTTTCCTTCTTTCGCAACTAAATCCAATAAATTTTCATCAAGCATGAATTGGAAAAATTCACTTGTTTCTTTTGATAGTTCATCGTACATTTTTTTACCGTTTTCAATAATCCACTCTGGACTACCTTTTGGAGTTGCATTTCCTGTTACAAACTCGAATTTATCATCATAATAGTAAAGCTGATCAACACCAATTCTCTTAGCCTGGCGCTCCCTTAGTTCAGTAGCAATTGGTACAATCGTGTCATAAACTTGGTCTCTAAACTTTTTCACATCGCTTGCATTATAATCTGTTCTTAACATTCGAGCGTATGCTAATTCAACAAAGTTAGAAAATCCTAATTTATTTGCAATACTAGAACGAATTTTTACTAACTTATCAAAAATTAAATCAAATTTATCCTGGTTTTCAGAGAAATAACCAAAGTATGTATCATAAGCAACTTTTCTTACTTCTCTGTCCTTATCCTCGAAATGAGCTGAAATTTGTGCTAATGTTTTCACCTCTCCGTAGAATGGTAGCTTAGCTGCAGCAACCAATTTACCATATTCAGTCGTCAATTTATTTTCTTCTTGCAGATCAGGAATTACCTCTTCACTTAAAATTTTCACTTCACATTCAGCTAATGCAAATAATTGTTTACCATATTTTTCTTCTAATTTCTCTCTAAAAGGTGAACTAATCAACGCTTTATAATACTGCTGACCGTAGGATTGTACAATAGGCGTATTCTCATCGAAAAAAGCTTGCTCATCTTCGTAAAATTTATCATTCGTATCAATAGAATGACGAATTGCACAAATATTTTCCATTGTAGAAAATTCATTTCTTAAGTCATTAATTTCATTCATTGCTATCTCTTGTTCAAAAACTGTTGAAGCATCATAAAAATTTTGTAATCTTTTTTTAAAGTCTTCTCCGAAATTTTTTATATTTGGTCTAATGTATTGGTAATCTTGGAAACTCATGTTTATCCCTCCATTTTGTGTGATATTGCTATTATATAAAAAAAAGTCTAGTAAAAAAACCAAAACTTGAACTAATTTCTGAAAATTTAAAATTATTAACGTATGACTAGATAAGTATTAATTTTATCCGATAGTAATATAGAAGATGAGTTTTGTTGTAAAAAAAATGATACTATATGACCTTTTCGTTTTTTTTTTGAATAATTACAATAAATCTAAATGAAAAGTAACATTTTTATACAACAAAACAGATTTAGCGACATAATTTTGCATCTAACATAAAGATTTTATAGAGAGAGGAATTTTGGGGATATGGATAAAAGCTCGGTTATAGGTGTCATATTAGGATTTATTGCAGTTGGAGTTGGGATGGTATTAAAAGGAGTTTCGCCTGCTGTATTAGCGAATCCAGCAGCCATCTTAATTATCATTCTTGGAACAATTGCAGCCGTTGCAATCGCATTTCCGATGAGTGAATTAAAAAGGGTACCCGCATTATTTAAAATTTTATTTGGTAAAGAAGAAAAAGAAAGTGTTTTAGATGTCATCCAATTATTTTCTGATTTAGCTGTTGTAGCTAGAAGAGATGGGCTTTTAGCATTAGAAGCAAAATTAAATGAAATTGAAGATACATTCTTAAAGTCAGGTTTAACTTTAGCAATTGATGGACAATCACCAGAATATATTAGAGATGTTCTTGACGAAGAAATAGATGCAATGAAAGAACGTCATCATGCTGGTGCTTTAATCTTTACACAAGCAGGAACATATGCACCGACACTTGGAGTTTTAGGGGCAGTAATCGGATTAATAGCGGCTCTTGGTAATTTAAGTGACACTGATTTACTAGGTCATGCAATCGCAGCTGCTTTCGTTGCAACATTAATGGGTATTTTCACTGGATATGTTTTGTGGCATCCATTTGCTAACAAATTAAAGCGTAAATCTAAAGCTGAAGTAAAAAGAAAAGAAATTATGATTGAAGGTATTTTATCAGTATTAGAAGGTCAACCTCCTAGATTAATTGAACAAAAATTAGCAGTATACTTACCAATTAAAGAGCGTATGTTAATCAACTCAGGAGAGAAAGCTGATGAGTAAAAAGAAAAAACATGAAGATCACGAGGAGCATATTGATGAAAGTTGGTTAATACCTTACGCGGATCTACTGACTTTATTATTAGCACTTTTTATCGTTCTTTTTGCTTCAAGTAGTGTTGATGCAACTAAGTTTAAACAAATCTCTGATTCCTTTACAACCATTTTCAATGGCGGAACTGGGGTTATGAATTATCCGACTGAGACCATCCCTCAAGAAAATACTAAAGGGAATTCAAATGAAAAAGATAATAAAGGTAATGGAGAAACTACTCAAAAAGAACTACAAGAAGTAAAAGAAAAAGTAGACCAATATATAAAGAATAGTAAACTTCAAGGTAGTCTAAAAACTCAATTAACTGATGAAGGCTTATTAATCACAATTACAAATGACGTATTATTTGATTCAGGTAGTGCGATTGTTCGAACGAATGAACGAAGCATTGCAACACAAATTTCTAACCTACTGATTTCAAACCCGCCTTTGAGCGTTATTATTTCTGGGCATACTGACAACATCCCAATAAAAAATGAATTGTTTCAAGACAACTGGGATTTAAGTGTTACACGTGCTGTTAACTTTATGAAAATCATGTTGGATAATAAAAAATTAAAACCACAATCATTTAGTGCAAAGGGATATGGAGAATATAAACCAATTGCAAGTAATCATACAAATAAAGGAAGAGCAAAAAATAGACGAGTTGAAATTTTAGTTCTTCCAAGTAACACGAACCCAAATACGAAATAATGACAATGAAAAAAGCTCACTTAAAGTGAGCTTTTTTCATTTTGATTCATGATATCCGATTTTCTTTAATAAGTGAATTAAGAAGTTTTTCTCCTCGTTTGAAAGATCACTCATTTGTTCATGTAAGAATTGTTCATGGATTGGGAATATCTCATTCATTAATGTATTTCCACTGTCTGTAATCTCTGCATAAATGACTCTTCGATCAGCGCTGCATGGGTTACGTACAACAAGCCCTTTTTTCTCTAACTTATCGACTACGTAAGTGATACTACCGCTCGCGATTAAAATCTTTTCACCAATATGTTGAAGTGGCTGATTGCCTTTATGGTACAAAAGCTCCAAAACAGCAAACTCTGTCGGATTTAGATTAAATTCTGCAATTGATTTATTGGCAGAGTCATTTATTTTTCGGTGCGCTCGAGATAATACAATAAATAGTTTTAATGAACGCTCTATTTCATCTCTATTCGTCTCATTCATACTAATACTCCTTTAATTCCAATTAAATACTCTATCTATTTTATGAATACCCTATTGTTTCATATTACGGTTTTTCGATGATAAAATAAGGCTCGATAACCCTTGAGAGTTTTTCTGATATGAAATAATAAGCTCATCTAATTCTTGACTGGCCCTTAATGTAAGTTGTTCATTCAAACCTCTAGTTTCCGCAAAAAATACCATTTCTTCTCTTTTTAATG
>NZ_JBALMS010000064.1:15496-30155 GCF_036962205.1 Bacillus sp. JJ664
TTTCTAAAGTGATACAAGATGAAACCTACTAAGTTTACTTACTTAGTAGGTTTTTTCTACAATTATATATATTAGTTCTTCTTACTTTATTAATTAGACGACTTTCAACGAATTCCTTCTTATATTGATTAAATTTGATATAATCTTACCATAAATTCAATAAAACATTAAATTTTAGGATGAATAAAGAAGTTTGTTGATTTTCTATATAAATATGTATACTTTTTAACCGAAAAATTACGCATTTTTCATTTCAACTTTGTTCATAGTTTTTTTAAGTTAGATTGATCAAGTACCTTATACTATCAGTTTAATTATAAAATAAAAAAGCTAAAAATATAATGAAATACATCCTTCATTACATTTTTAGCTTACAACTTTTTAATTTCCAGCTTTAATTTTATGGCCTTGTATCATCATCATTTTAACTTTATAGCTAATGAGGAACTCAATTCCTTCCAACCATTTCTTCGTCTCTAGAGGCGTTCTCCCCCAGACAGTTATTCCATGGTTTCTAACAAGGACTGCTCCATAATCATTCGTTAGAAATGGAGTATAGGAGCGTTTAAACGCTTCCATATCCTGTGCATTTTCAATTATAGGAATCGTAATTTTGCTATTTGTATAGGAACTTGTAATGATATGAATCATTTCATTATCTTCAAGTTCTACTTTCCCTTCATCTCCAAACAGTTCAGACATAATATTATTGTCAACCGTATGTACATGTAACACACATGCAGCAGACGTCTTTTCATAAATATTAGCATGAATTAATGTTTCAAGGGAGGGTTTTAATACAGTATCAAAAACTGGCTCCCCTTGGTTATTAACAACAATAAATTCTTCATCACATCGCGCTCTTTTATCTTTTTCATCTGCTGTAACAAGGAATAATAATGGATCATCAGAAATCTTCATTGATAAATTCCCACTTGTACCATAAAACCAATCCCGCTTTGCCAAGTCACATTTAATATTTGCAAGTTTCTTCCACTGTTCTAAGAATAAACTCATTCTTACACCTCCATTTAGTTAGACTATCTATTGGCATGCCTTTAAAAATTCAAACTATTCTTACTATTTAATAAAATTATGTCATGCATCCAACTTCATTGTCAATAGTTCTAAATAAATGAACAAACTCCAATAATTTACATCAACATTCTTTTTTTGATAATCTTTATTGATTAAATACTTTTTTTACTTCTTGTTTAGACAATACCCCAAATTTATTACATAAAATTGTAAAAAACACTATTTTTCGATTCATTATTTTGTCCTTTCTTTCCTTAAGGAAACTTTTTTGTATTTAGTAAATTATATGAAATCATCAGACAAATGTGATAATTCTGAAATTGATTCTACAAATTTTCATGAAAAAAATATTGGCTGTTTTCGTAAATGATTACAATCTCCTGCTGGAATCTCGTAACTTCTATTATCATCACTTTTGTATTTGCTGTTAAATCCAAAAGCAACAATCTTATAGAAAGGCAGTTTATGTATCCATTGTCCATTGTATCTATAAAAGAATACGTTAGATGATTACAACTCCTGTCTTATAATGTAAGCAATCTTTCAGAAAAGTGCCTATAGATACGAACCTCGCCGATATTATGAATATTAATAAATCAGCATTCTTACAAAAATTGTAATGATCTACATTTAGAAATTCTGTAAATTTGTGATAAAATAAGACGACTAAAAATAAGGCTCTATACTAAATGTTTAATTGTTTATTAAAACTTTATGGTAATTATGAACCCGCTACAAACAAAAAGCATATGACAGATGTGGGGCCAAAATAAAAACGAGGTATGTAAATGAAAGTCGTATTAGCAACATTAAACGCAAAATATATTCATACAAATTTAGGAATTCGTTATATAAAAGCTTATGCTCAGCCAGAATATGATATTGAACTTGCTGAGTATACAATTAAAGATCCTAGTATAAATATCATTACTGATTTATATAAGAAGAAACCAAAAATAATTGGGTTTAGCTGTTATATTTGGAATATCGAGCAAACGATTGAAGTCATTCAAATGTACAAAAAAATTGACCCTAATGTTACGATTTTTATTGGTGGACCTGAAGTAAGTTATGATGTTCAATACTGGTTGGATCGAGTAAAGGAAGTTGACGTTGTAGTCGTTGGTGAAGGCGAAATTACAGTTAAAAACTTAATTAAAGCGATCGACAACGGGGAAGATTTCTCGAAGATCTCAGGAATTGGTTATAGAGATAATGGTTTAAATATTGTTAGACCTCAAACTGAAAAATTAGATTTAACAAGCATTCCATCTCCTTATCGTTTTAAAGAAGACCTACCTTTCTTAAGTAAAAGAATTCAATATATTGAGACAAGTCGTGGCTGTCCGTTTAATTGCCAATTTTGTTTATCTTCTATTGAAGTAGGTGTTCGTTATTTCAACCGTGAAGTGATTAAAGATGACATTCGTTATCTAATGGCAAATGGTGCAAAAGTATTTAAGTTTGTTGATCGAACATTTAATATAAGTAGAAGCTACGCGATGGACATGTTCCAATTCTTAATTGATGAGCATGTAGAGGGTACGGTATTTCAATTTGAAATAACAGGCGATATTATGAGACCTGAAGTAATCGAATTCCTTAATGAAAATGCTCCTAAAGGGTTATTCCGATTTGAAATTGGTGTTCAATCTACGAACGATGCTACAAATGAACTTGTCATGAGGAGACAGAATTTCGAAAAACTATGTCGCACTGTAACACTTGTTAGAGATGGCGAAAAAATTGACCAGCATTTAGACTTAATTGCAGGTTTACCAGAGGAAGATTATCAATCATTCAGACAAACGTTTAATGATGTTTTTGAATTGCGTCCCGAAGAGCTTCAACTTGGATTCCTAAAAATGCTTCGAGGCACTGGTGTACGGTTAAGAGCCCATGAACATGACTATGTATATATGGATTACGCACCATACGAGGTTTTAGGTAACAATATTTTACCTTTTGAAGACATCGTGAAAATTAAGCAAGTAGAGGATGTTCTAGAAAAATATTGGAATGACCACAGAACAAATAATACAATCGAGTATTTAATTGAAAATGAATTCGAAAGTCCATTTGATTTCTTCCAATTATTTGGTTCATATTGGGAAGAACGTGGTTGGTCACGAATAGGCCACCAGCTTGAAGATTTATTTAAACGTTTAGATGAGTTCTTAAAACATTATTCAATTAAAAATGGAAAGATCACAAAAGACATTATGAAAGTAGATTATTACTTAAATCATAAATACAAACCTCGAAAACCATGGTGGGAAGATAGTACTGACAATGATTTTTCAAAGAGAATATATAAACAAATAATTGAGCAGCCAGAATTTTTAAGTAAAGAATTCTTAGATCTTCATTTAAATGAAAAAGAATTATACAAACATACTTTGGTTGAACCACTTTCATTCGATATTGAACATTTCTTACAATCCGCTGAATATAGAACTGGTTCATATGCAATGTTAGTATACTTTTCACCAAAAACCTTAAAACCATCATTTTTCACATTAGAAGTGTAATGCAAAGGACAATACCATTTTTTTGGTATTGTCCTTTTGTTTTGAATTGAATTCACTTAAAAGCTAATAATATTTGTAAGTCGAGGTGATAAAATGAACAAAAAAAAAGAAAACAAAAAAATTGAATCTCCGGTATTGAATGAAACTCTACCGCATATTTCAAACTTTCCTTCCTTCAAAGGAACCGATGTCAAAATGGAGGAACCTTTTATCAATTCAAAAGGTGTTGTCATTGGTGATAGTAAATACAGTTCACCAAATTCTCCTTTAAATAATTGGTCTGATGATGTAGATCCTGCTCTTATGGCTGGGGATGAATGGGTTCATCCAACAAATGATATTGGGTGGGCAACAGCAGAAAATTCAGCTATCATTGAATCTAAAAAATTAGAAAGAGAACCTGGAAAGCAATTTATGCATCCACAGCACGAAACAAGAGACTAAAGATGTGGGAGGAGAAATGGAATCGGGAAATTCTCCATTTCTCCCCTCTCTTTTATCTGTTTTCGTTTTCCATCGATTATACTATTCAAACAAAGAAACTTGCATATCGCTATTTTTCAAAACTACTAGAGTATGTAATTGAGCCCTGTGATGCGTAAAATGGACTAAAATTTCAAGTAACCATTCAAACCTTGTATATTCTACGCCCCAATATGACGACTTTTTTTGCATTAGATCTTCTTCATTATAAAGTCTATAAGTGTTGATAAGCTGCTCTCTACCACGCAGTAACAAAGCTTTTAATTCTACAATCGAATGACATTTTACAGATTCATAAAATGTTTCCATTTCTATTTTCGTTGCACCATTACTTATTAACATATCCGCTGCCATTAATTCACATAAATGTTGTATTAGCTCTCCTATTGATTTTTTATTCTCCACTGGTCTATAATGCAAGTCTTCTTCACTTAAACAATCTATTATTTGAATTACACTATCTACGGAGTAAGTTATTTGATGAATTACACTTTCAACATACATATTTTTCCCTACCGTTCTTTTTCTTCCATATTATCAAATCTAAACGCTTCTTACTATCATCCACACCAAAACAAATACACTTCTCACCGTTTGTTAAAAAAGCCATCGATGTTTTAAATATGCCTTATTAAAAAAATTGGACGTATTGAATACGTCCATTTTTTAGTTCTTATTAAAATTTTTGTTGTCTAATGTCGTTACTTTTTCAACTGCCAAATGTTGATAATTCTTTGTGTTTTCTACTAATTTAATTAAATTTATATATGTTTGCTTTGCACCTAAAACAAGTAAAGGTACTCCAATAAAATCAATTTTTAAAAATCTTGATGTAAATCCACCTAAAGTCATAGCCAATGGAACTGTTGGTGAGGTATTTGATAGAATAATTTTGTCATCATTATTTAATAACAGCATACCTAAGCTCTCAATAGCTGCATTAACATTTTTCGTATATCTCCTTGCAACAGTATAAACTTTATCCCCATTTTCGTCTTCACCATGGTAATATAATTTCCCACCATCTTTTGGCTTCAGTTTATTAAATAAATCGACGTTTTTAACTTCACTATCTGTTGGCTTACGGTCTTTAGGTAATTTATTTAAATGATATGCTGCAGCTAAAGGTGAAGAATGTGTACCGCCAAAACAGTTATAAATATAATATTTCATGTCAATTCATTCCTTTATATTTGATTAAGAAATTGTATCGCACCCATTACCTTTTTTAATACGTATGTAAATGTAATTGTTTAGAATCCCATTCTGCAAAGCAAACCTGTTTTAATGTTAAATTAGCATCTGATAATTTTTTATGCACCCATTTTTCATCCTTTTTCAATGAGTATAATGATCTTTCAATAATCTTGCCATCACTGATAATGACCATTGGCATGATCGCTTTTTCTGAATTTATTTTTAAATCTTGCTTCGTTGCAACATCATAGCTCGACTTTTTTAAAACACTAATAGAGCCATCATTCTCCAATATCGCATATGCAACCTCGTTAACAGAAAATGTACCTTTTGCCCTGAGTAATTGTAATAGCTGATCGATATCTAAACGATTTCTTTTTAATTCATCCCATTGTATAATCCCTTTTTTGATGACGACTGATGGATCTCCCTCTAGAACCTTTCTCGCTCGACGAGATTTTTGAGTAATCATTTCAGTAATAAAGATCAGCGCGCTCCATGTAAAAATACTAAATAATATATGTGGAAGATTTGCTTTATCATCATAAATTGCATCTCCTAAAATATTACCTAGTACAAGAGCTGAGATAAAATCGAAAGGTGTAATTTGATTAATTTGCGTTTTACCAAGTATTTTAACGACTATAAAAAGAGCAATGTACCCAAAGAATAATTCATTCAATATTTCAAGGTATCCCATAATTTACACTCCTGTATATTTAGTACCTATTAAATTTTCTTACTATTTCAAGCTTTTTATTCATGATTGCCACAAATCGTACTTAATTCATAAATATATGTGCATCTGGGTTATATCCACTAGTGATCAAATCATATATTATTTTTGCCAAAATATAAGAGTAAATCATACCACTCCCGCCAAATCCCATTAAAAAATAACAATTTGGATATTCTGGATACTCCCTAATCATTGGTAAGCCAGTATGAGTAGAGCCAAATAAACCTGTCCAATAATATTCAATCTTTACATCTTTATATTTTGGATATAGTTCAATTAAACTTTTTAATAATTGGTCTTTTTTATGATGTAACATCGCATCTCTTTGTTCTGGATTTATCGTATATTCATCCTTACCCCCAACTATTATTCTTCCATCAGTTGTTGTTCGAAAATATAAATAAGGTCTAGCTGTCTCCCAAATTAAACTATTCTCATGCCATGCCTCGTTCTTTAAACATGCTTCAGTTACAATTGCATAAGTAGAAGAAAGTACTGCATTTTTATCTTTTTTTAATTCTAATGACTCATAGCCACCTGCAAATATTACTTTTTTTGCTTTTATTGTCACATGTCTATCTGTAAACAATTCAACACCATTCTTAGTACCGATCAAGCTTTTCACTTCGGTTTCACTAAATACCCTAACATCTCGCTTTATCACATATTGAAGAATTCCATGAACGTATTTAAACGGACTTAACTCTGCATCATTTGAAGTAAATAATGCACTTTCTTTTTCGATCTGATATTTATTTTTGATATCTTCTTTTGAAAATTTTTCGACTGGAAAGCCATTTTCTACTAATACTTTATATTCAGACTCGATCATTTCTTTACCAGTTTGATCGCTCGCAAAATACAAACTTTTTCTTCTAATAAAATTTGCATCAATCTCTAAGTTTTTTGTTATTTCTTCAATACCTTTTACAGCTTCTAGACAAAGGCGATAAAAGCGGACTCCGACTTCTTTACCAAATGAATCAATACAAGCAGTTAATGGCTTATCATTTATATATTGTATTAAACCCGTATTTACGATTGTACTTCCATGAGCTATTTTTCGTTTATCTACTAATACAACACTTGCACCAGTCTTACTTAAAAAATATGCACTTTGAGCCCCCGATACACCACTACCTACTATTACATAATCACATTCTATATTCTCTTCTAATGGTCTGTACTCCGCATGACTATGAGGAAAAGTTGTTGGCCAATATAATAAACCGCTTTTTATATTCACTTTTGAACTCCTTCTTCTTACATCATAAAAATTAGTTTTTGTCATAACAAAGAAAAAAATCCCACTTTTTTCAAGTGAGATTTTCTTCAAAATTATTTTGGGGTTTATTAAGATCGTTCTTTAAGCCACTTTCCGACTGTCGGATATGTTGTTTTTAGAGATGCTGGACCAAACATAATTGATACATGCCCAGAAGGTATCGATACATATTGTTTGTCTTTACTCGAAATATGTTCATTTAACGCTTCAACCTGACAAGGCATCGCAATATGATCCTTTGTAGCAGAAATATTCAATACATTTGCCTTAATTTTTGATACATCTACCCTTTTCCCTCTAATTTCTAATTCGCCTTTTAACAACTTGTTCTGTTGATAAAAATCACGAATCCATTGGCGATAAGCCTCACCTGGGAAAGGAATACCATCAGTTACCCACTTCTGCATTAACTGCCATGACTTTATAAAAGCAGTATTGTCTGATCGATCTAATAATGTTACATATGGACCAACAAAATTTGTAATTGGCTTCAGCATTTTATTACCGAAATCAATCATCTCTGGTGGGATATTCCCTAAAGTATCGATTGCTTTATCAAGCGCAAAGTACTTTTCATTTAAAAATGAACCATATAAACCAGTTTCAGAGAAGTCAAACGGACTCGTTAAAAAGATTAAGTTTTTAATTGGAGCATCCTCGTGAAGTGCAGCATAAATGCTAGTTAACGTACCGCCCATACAATAGCCGAGTATTGATAATTCACTAGCTCCAGAGAACCTTAATACTCTCTTAACTGCTTTCGCAATATAATCATACACAATATCATCAAATTTCAAATGACGATCTTCGTGTGCGAACGTTCCCCAGTCTAATAAATATACATCAAAACCTTCATTCACTAGATATTCTACAAATGAGTTTCCCTTTGTTAAATCTAGGATATAAGGTTTATTGATCAATGCATACACTAAGAGAATAGGCGTTTTTCTCACTTTTTTCGTTGTTGGAATGTAATGATAAAGCTTACTTTTGTTTTTCGTCCAAATAACCTCTTTAGGTGATTGCCCTACTAAAGGATCTCCATCTTTTGTGAGAATATCGGCTGTTCTTTTTAATCTTTTATAAGATTCTTTCAAACCTTGTGGAAATGATTCAGTTGACGCTTCTAATCGCTGTGAACTAAACACACTATTCCCCCTTTTTCTAATAAAATCGAGAAATTATACGTATAGGCCACCATTAACATTAATTTGTTGACCAGTTATATATTCACCGTCTTGGCATAAGTAGAGAACTGCTTTCGCAATCTCATCTGCAGTACCAAAACGTCTTTTAGGAATTTTGGCTTTAATTTGTTCTTTTACATTTTCAGGGACTTCACTTAACATGTCAGTTTCGATAAAACCTGGGCAAACAGTATTGACAGTAATATTTGATTTTGCTAATTCAATAGCTAATGATTTAGTAAATCCAATCATTCCGGCTTTTGCAGCAGAATAGTTCGTTTGACCAAAACCACCTGCTTGACCAATTACTGAGGAGATATTAATAATTCTTGCATTATCGGATTCTAATAAATGCGGTAATGCAGCGTTGCATGTATTATATACACTACTTAAATTTACGCTAATTACTTCATGCCAATCGTCTTCACTAAGCTTTTTGAAAGTACGGTCTCTTGTGATACCAGCATTATTTACAATAATATCTAAACGTCCGAAATGTTCAATCGTGCGCCCAACTAGTGCTTTTGTTTGCTCAAATTCAGCTACATTTGCTTGAACAGCTAGTGCTTCATATCCTTCTGATGTTAATTCATCAACGACTGCTTTTGCACTTTGCTCGCTGCTATTATAATTGATAACAACCTTAGCACCTTTTCTCGCCAATGAAAATGCAATAGCTTTCCCAATACCTTTTGCTCCACCTGTTACGATCGCTACACGATTTACTAAATCCATGAATCATTCTCCTTTTTACCCAATTATTTATTTGTTGTTAATTGCTGTAAAAGTTTCTCAATGCTTGTCAAAGATGTTTTCAATTCATTAATTTGTTGATGTATCGCTTTTGTTTCAGACTTTAATTTTGTCATATCTTTTTTTAATGCACTTGTATCCAATTCATTTCCAGTTTGATCAAATAAATGGTCCTCTATCGTATCGACTTTCTGTTCCAAATTTATGACCAAGCTTGCAACATTTGCAATATCTTCCTTCGAAGCAATGTTTGAAGCTTCCAAAAATGTTTTAGATTGATCATTCATGACTTTTTTACAATAAAGATTAAAGTCTAGTACAGATCCCATCCATTCAGAAAATTCTTCTTTTTGGACCACATCGTTCATCATTTTTCCCCAGTATTTTTCGTTGACATCATATAACTGCTTCCACATTTTTAAAGGATCAGAAATGTTTTGTTCTGACATAAGTTCATCCTCCTCACTCATCTTTAAGTATAGAAAACAAATTATTGACAAACAATTCAATATTTTCGTGATTTTTCTACAGCAACTGTCGAAATTTGTTTTTAAAATTCGATATATTCTTAAAATATTGACAATAAATTGTACTAAGTGTAAATTACACTTAAGGTAAGATTACATTACTACGTTATAGAGGGGGACATTACTTTATGACAACTAATGATCAAGACAAAAAAATAAAAAACCAAAAAGAATCTGTCGATACAATTTCTTTACCAAAAAACTTTTTAGTTCCCTTTCTACTTCTTAGTCTTAAGCAATGGAATATGCATGGATATAAATTAATGCAAGTTCTATTCGATTTAGGATTTACAACGCTTGACTCAAGCAATGTTTATCGGATTTTAAGACAATTAGAAAAAGAAAGTTATATTCAATCAAGTTGGGAGCATGGAAATGATGGCCCAGCTAAGCGAATTTATTCCATCACACAAGCTGGTGAAGAGTACTTAAAAACTTGCCACTCTTCTTTTACTCAATATCAACAGATGCTTCAAACATTCTTCTCAATTTATACTAGTTCTTTTTTCCCATTTAGTAATTCTGATGAAAAATTTAAAAAAGATTGAACATGCTTTTTGCATTCAATAATAAATTTTTGGAGGAATATCGTGATGACTGAAAAAACAATCGATCTTCAAATGGAACAAGCAGCTGAGAACTTTCAGAAAATGCTTCAGTATTTATTAGATAATCAACTGCAAATTCAACAGTGGACAGAATCATTATTGCAAGAACAAGCAAAGCAATGGGAAAACTTAAATGAACAAGTACAAAATCAACAAAAAAAATCTTATGAACAGTTTCAAGAAATGGTTAAATTAGTAAACGAAATTAAACCATCAATTAATCAAGAGGCATATGATCAAACTTGGAAAAAATTATTTGAGCAATTTGTTCCATTTCAATCTTATTGGTCAAACGTGAATCCAAACCCGTATCAAGCTTTTTTCCAATCAATGAATACAATGACAAACCAACAACAGCAATATTTCCAACAATTATTTAAACAACCTTTCGACACGCCAAATTTGACTAACTGGACAAATTATTTCCAACAATTCCAAAAAACTCAGGAAGATTGGGCGAAACAGTTTAAAGATTTCACATTCTCAAAATTATAATTTTGCTACCTTCGCTTGAAATAGTAGTTATTTCAACTTAAGAAAGGATGAAACAAAATGAATATTTTTGAAAGTGCAAAAAATGTACGAGAAATTCATTTTGATTCGATTTCAGATGGTGACGAAGCTAATTTTCAAGTCAAAATAACTTCCGAAATGATTGAACAATATGCAGCAATTTCAACAGATGTAAATCCAATTCATTTAATTGATGATTTTGCAAAAGAGAGTATTTTCGGTGAAAGA
Organism: Bacillus sp. JJ664; assembly: GCF_036962205.1. NCBI lineage: Bacteria > Bacillati > Bacillota > Bacilli > Caryophanales > Bacillaceae > Bacillus > Bacillus sp. JJ664. The sequence goes on from NZ_JBALMS010000064.1 coordinate 26,586, forward strand.
ATAGCACATGGCATGTTAATTTGTAGTTTTATATCTGCCGTACTTGGTACAAAACTTCCCGGTAAAAATACGATTTACTTATCACAAGAAGTATCATTTAAAGCACCAGTTAAAATTAACGATACAATTACTGTTTCTGTAAAAGTATTAAAAAAACGTGATGATAAGAAGTTATTAACTCTCGAAACAAATGTATACAATCAGGAAAATGTATTGGTAGTTGAAGGATCTGCATTAGTTAAAAAGTTAACTTAATCCTAATATGACTGTATTTTCCAAGCATGATATAGCCCCAATTGTAAATTATATGAATGTAAGTTATTACTTACAGAAGGGGTGAAAATCATGGCACGTTCAAATAATAAATTATTAGTTCCAGGTGTTGAACAAGCACTTGATCAATTTAAATATGAGATTGCTAATGAATTTGGCGTTACATTAGGATCTGATACAACTGCTCGTTCAAATGGTTCTGTAGGTGGAGAAATTACGAAACGTCTAATTGCGCAAGCGCAAAGTCATTTAAAAGGGCTTTAATTAACTTAAAATTATATAAAATGGCTTAATATAGGGAAGATTTTTTTCTTCCCTATTTATTTTTTCATTTTTTTCCATAAAATGTAAAAATAATATTAACTAGTTGTATAGACAACTTTATAGGATTGCGTTTATAATGAAAGCGTAAACAAAAATTGAATAATTTGGAGGAGAAATTATGCTTAGTTTTTTACAACGTATTGGTAAAGCACTAATGCTTCCAATCGCTGTCCTTCCGGCTGCAGGTTTACTACTGCGCTTTGGACAACCTGATTTACTTGATATCCCATTTATGGCTGCTGCCGGTAATGCGATATTCTCGAATTTAGCATTAATTTTTGCAATTGGTGTTGCAATTGGTATATCTAAAGATGGAAATGGTGCTGCTGGTCTAGCCGGTGCAATCGGTTACTTCGTACTGACTGCAGGTGCAACTTCTATTAATAAAGATATTAACATGGCCGCTCTTGGTGGTATTATTGCCGGGGTTATTGCTGGTTTACTATACAACAGATTTAGTGGTATTAAATTACCTGAATGGTTAGGATTCTTTAGTGGGCGTCGATTCGTTCCGATTATTACATCCGCTGTTATGCTAATTTTAGCTGGTTTATTTGGATATATCTGGCCTTCAATTCAAGATGCAATTAACTCAGTTGGTAACTGGATTATCGATCTTGGTGCAATTGGAGCTGCGGTATTTGGTTTCTTAAACCGAATTTTAATTCCATTAGGTTTACATCACGTATTAAATACAATTTTCTGGTTTAACTTAGGTGACTTTACAGATGCAGCTGGCAAATTAGTGCATGGTGATTTAAACAGATTCTTCGCTGGTGATAAATCTGCGGGAGCATTTATGACTGGTTTCTTCCCAATCATGATGTTTGGTCTACCAGCAGCTGCGATCGCTATGATTGCTGCGGCGAAGCCTGAAAGACGTAAAGCTGTAACTGGTATGTTCTTAGGTCTTGCATTAACATCATTCTTAACAGGTATTACTGAGCCAATCGAATTCGCATTTATGTTTATTGCTCCAGTATTATATGCATTCCATGCAATTCTAACTGGTTTATCAATGGGTATCGTTAATGCTTTAGGAATTAAAACAGGTTTCACTTTCTCTGCTGGTTTCATTGACTATGTGATAAACTTTAATATTTCACAAAAACCAATTTTACTAATTCTAGTTGGTTTAGTCTTTGCAGTAATTTACTTCATCGTATTCTACTTTGCAATTATTAAATTTAATATTAAAACACCTGGTCGTGAAGACGAGGAAGTTGAAACTGACGAAGTAACAACTGAAATTGGTGATTCTTTATACCTACAAGGTTTAGGTGGTAAAGAAAACTTAATAAATATTGATAACTGTACTACTCGTTTACGTTTACAAGTAAAAGACGCATCAAAAGTTAATGAGTCACTTCTTAAAAAAGCTGGTGCTCGTGGCGTTATTAAATTAGATGATAAAAACGTTCAAGTTGTAGTTGGTACAAATGTAGAGTTTGTAGCAGAAGACTTAAAGAAATCTGTAAAATAATAAAAAAAAGAAGCTTGTCCTTTCGGATAAGCTTCTTTTTAAGTTTCTTTAACCAATTTAAAGGATTAAAAAGGAAAATTCTCTTTTCATCCGAAATATCATTATAATGATATCAATTGACTAGGAGGCATTTATGAACACGAAAACCTATTTTATTACTGGTTTCCCAGGATTTATTACTCAAAACTTGGTTCAAAAAATAATAACTTCAGACACTTCTCTTCATAAAATTTATCTTTTAATTCTCCCAAGTATGTTAGAAAATTGTCAAAATGCATTAGAAGTTCTACATAAAAAACTTCCATTACAGCTCTCAAAAATTGAACTAATCGAGGGAGACATTACTAAGCCGCATTTAGGGATCGATTCAACTAAGCTGATTCAACTGCATGAAGAAGTGACGGATTTATTTCATTTAGCTGCTATATATGACTTGGCTGTTCCGAAACAAATTGCATATGAAGTAAATGTAAATGGAACAATAAATGTAAATAAATTTGCTCTTTCATTAAAAAGACTTTGTCGATATACATATTTTAGTACGAGTTATGTATCGGGAAATCGAGAAGGCAAAATCCTTGAATCAGAATTAATAATGGGCCAATCCTTTAAAAACTACTATGAGGAAACTAAATATTATGCAGAAATTGAAGTGGAGAAATTAAAAGGAAAACTTCCTATTACGATTATTAGACCTGGGATTGTCGTTGGACATTCCGAAACTGGTGAAACATCTAAATTTGATGGACCATATTTTATTTTAAATTTCTTTTCAAAGCTTCGATTCTTACCCTTTATCCCGCAATTAGGCAAAGATAACGCTACTGGCAACTTCATACCGATTAATTATTTAATTGATGCTGTGTACTTTTTAAGTCAACAAGCAGTTGGAATGAATAAAACATATCAAATTACTGATCCAACACCATATCCTGTTCAAGACATTTATAAAGAAATGCTCTCTATTTATTTAAATAAATCAACTTTTGGTATGATTCCACTACAAATTGTTAGTCCGATACTATCCTTTTCAAAGATCAGAAAAATGCTCAAAGTAGAAAAAGAAGTAATTTCTTATTTTAATTGCTATTCAGAGTATGATTGCACAAATACATTAAATGATTTAAAAGGATCAAAAATTTCATGTCCTGACTTTATAAAAATCCTACCTACTTTAACTAAATATTATCAGGATCATGAACACATGATTGAAAAGCATGTTGTTGTTACATAAACTATTTTAAAGCCTAACACGTAAGTTAGTAGATACGCGGATTGTTTCAACAGAAAACCAATCACTAAAATAGTATCTTCTATATAATAGGACACTTTCATTACAGATTACCCGCCAAATGTTTGCTTTCTTAGTTGATTCACCTGCTTGGGGTGAGAATCACATTGAAAAGTAAATCCGCTCCCCTACCAGCTCCTTTGCCTTGAAAGAGATACACATTTTCAATCAGTTCGAATCTCTTAGTTCTTATATATTG
>NZ_JBALMS010000065.1:0-19013 GCF_036962205.1 Bacillus sp. JJ664
TATATAAACCTCATTTCAATTAGATCGTTTAACACTATTTTACCTTGAAACAGAAATAAAATCAGTTTTTATCTGTTTCATCTCCTATACATGCACAAGGTTTGAATCAATTTCATATACTGCGATAGTCAAACCGTAAGGAGGTATGGATATGAGTGATAAAGAAAAAAACAACACTCCAGAAGAAAAGCAAAATCAGTCAGTAGACTTGCAACATTATTTAAAAAAGGTGGACGAATTAATTGATCATTCACCTATTCGTGGTTTATTTGATGAAATTGATAAATTCTTCCACAAGCATGGTGTATTTTCCTCAATAGGTGTTGATATTATCGAAAACGGGGACGAATTAGTCATTCAAGCAAGTTTGCCTGGTGTTAGTAAAGAACAGATTTATATGGATATTGAAGGTACAATTTTAACGATTGGTTTGAAAAATGATGAAACTCAAGAAGTTAAAGATGAACAATTAAATTATTCAATAAAAAAATATTCTTATAGTCAATCTCAACGTATAGTAAAGTTACCATTCCCTATAAACGCAACAACTGCTACTGCAAGCTATGAAAATGGTATGTTAGTGATTAAAGGTCAAAAACTTCCTGAATATCAAAAACAAATCTTTTTAGATTAATTAAATTAAATATGCCTATAAAAAAAGAACACCAACTAAATAATTGGTGTTCTTTTTATGAACTAATTTTTTGCAAGCTGAAAAGCAAGCTTAATAGTGTATTATTTAGTTAACTTTTCAATATCTGATAATATATCATCAAATGGGACGTTACTTACGCCGCTATATTCTTTTACAATTTTACCTTTTTGATCAATCAGATAAAATTTTGTACCATGTATTACTTGAGAGTTATTTTCTGGTTTTTTAACAATCGTTTTAAAGTTCTCAGATGCAAATGATTCGATATCTGCTTGAGAATAACCAGTTAGAAAATGCCAGCTTGATAAATCTGCATTAAATTTTTCGGAATATGTTTTTAGCGCCTTTGGCGAATCCACTTCTGGGTCAATACTGAATGATACGAAATCTACATCTAAGTTTTTTTCAGCAGCCTTCGTTTGTATTTTAGCCATGTTAGCTGTCATTGGTGGACAAACTGTTTCACAGCTTGTGAAAATCATATTACTAACCCATACTTTCCCTTTTAAGTCATCCGTACCGAAAGATTTACCTTCTTGATTTGTGTATGTAAATTTTTCTAAATCCCAATTTAATGGATTTTCAATTTTATTTCCACATCCACTTAAAAATGCTAAGCAAAGCACTAAGATCAGTGGCATCCTTACAAAATACTTTCTCATCTAATATCCCCCTAGGTCGCGTTGTACTTGTTTATTGTAACAAATGCTTATCCAGCTTTCTAACAATTTGGACGTATTTAAATAATTTTTTAAGAATTAGCGCAAGAAATTTTACAAACCAAAGGTAAAATGGTACATATGAACAAATAATCTTTTAGAAGGGATGATTGTTTATGTCAAAAAAAATATATGAGAATTATGACAAACCAGCTTATCGAAATAGCTTTAAGGATATTATTAGTTGGAGAATTGAAAGAAGTAAAAAACGAAAAGATTATAGTCAATCCATTCCTCAAATCGAAAAAAAGTTGGTTTCTTACTTAGGTAATAATAAAAGTGAAACTTCAGTTACATGGATTGGACATTCTACATTTTTAATTCAAGTAAATGGATTTAATATTATGACAGATCCAGTTTACGCAAATCAAATGGCATTTACGAAGAGATTATCAAAACCTGGAATTGAGCTTTCTGAATTACCTCAAATTGATATGATTTGTATTTCTCATGGACACTATGATCATTTGGATTTTAATACATTACGCCACTTTTCAAAAGATACAATGTTTCTTGTTCCAATTGGCCTAAAACATAAATTTACTACTCGTGGATATCAAAATGTCTTTGAAATGAGTTGGTGGGAAACAAAAATTCTTAGTGGATTAAATATTACATTTGTTCCAGCTCAACATTGGACAAAAAGAACTTTATTTGATACTAATCGATCTCATTGGGGAGGATTTGTTTTCGAAACGAAGGGTGAATGCATTTATTATGCTGGGGATAGTGGTTATTTTTCTGGCTTTAAAGAAATAGGAAAAAGATTTTCTATTGATACAGCATTAATACCAATAGGAGCATACGAACCAGAATGGTTTATGAAGCACGACCATATGTCTCCTGAGGAAGCAGTAACTGCTTTTCTAGATCTGAATGCCAATCAATTTATACCGATGCACTATGGTACGTTTAAATTAGCAGATGATACACCACAAGAAGCAATTGATCGATTACAAAAAGCTTGGAATAAAAATCATATTCCTGAAGATCAATTAACAATTGCATTACTTGGTGAAACAATTTTTCCATTGATCAATTCAATTAAAAAAGAAGAAGCCTTATTTTAGGCTTCTTTAAACGTTTACATAATTATTCTGTATAAAAAACGAATCCAATTGCTCCTTCACCAGTATGTGTACTAATAACCGGTGTCGTATAGCCAGGTTCTGGAATATGAAAACTTGTAAGTTTTTGAACTGATTCTTTTAATGAATTTGCTAATTCTGGTGCTTCGGCGTGTAAAATTGCAACACCATTTACTATTTTCCCATTCGTATCTTGTTCGAAGTATTTCGTTAAGGTTTTTACAACTTGCGAATGATTACGAACTTTTCCAACTGGAGAATAAACGCCACCCTCTAGTGAAGCAATTGGTTTAATACTTAATAATGAGCCAAGAAACGCTTTCCCTTTTCCAATTCTTCCGCCCTTAACTAAATTATCTAGTGTATCAACCATAATATATAAATACGTATTTTCCTTGATTTTTGTAAGTCTTGATACTATTTCTTCAACACTTGCATTTTGATCTGCCATTTTCGCCGCTTCAACAACTTGAAATGCCATTGCTTGTGTAATAAATGCAGAATCAATAACAGTTACATCACCATCAACCATGTTAGCTGCTGCACAAGCAGTTGAATATGTTCCACTCATACCACTTGTTAAATGGATTGATATGACTTTACTCCCATCTGCAGTTAATTTCTCATAAGTTTCTACAAATTTACCGACTGCTGGCTGTGACGTTTTTGGCAACTCATTTGATTTTTTCATTTCTTGAATAAATTGCTTTGCGGATATATCAATACCATCCAAATAAGTTTCACCATTTATTTGAATTGATAATGGAATAACATTTATATGTAAATTTTCAATATCTTCTTTTAGTAAGTCTGCCGTAGAATCAGTAACAATTTTAATTTTTGACATTTATACATCTCTCTTTTCCATCATTCTCATAATCCTAAAAAAGCAATTATCATTTTTTCAAAGTAATTTCATTATAACATTATTAATTTAACAAAACATTAATTATTAAGGTCGTTAAGGCTACATTGTCATCAATTGTTACAAATTTTTGTCTTAATTGTGTGGAGTGGCAAGAAAAACACCTAGTTCTTATGATCTAATTTACTAATTGAGTACTGATCGCTCTCAGAGAATCCTTTTGTCCAACGCTTGAAAGGCAATCATTTGCAATACTTCTCATACTTTTGGAAGTTGCTTGGGTGACTTTAGCCTTCCTAAATCATCACCTGGTTCTCGAAGCTTCCATTATAAATCAACTTCTGTCTTAAAAGTCACAAATTCACAGCCAACATTCATTTAGAAAAGAGCCTTAAAAATAAAAAAACTCGGTAAAATACCGAGTTTCAATCATTTATTTACTAGATTTTTTGTCGTCTTTGTCTTCTAATAGATCATTTGTAAGTCCTTGAGTTGAACGCTTAAATTCTTTAAGAGTTTCCCCAAAAGCTTTACCGATCTCAGGTAGTTTTTTCGGACCAAATATTATTAAAGCTAATACTAAAATTAATATTAAACCTGGAACACCTATGTTAGCCATTATTTTCCCCCAACTTCCATCCACGAATAAAAAGTAAGTACTTTTTCCTTACTTTCCTTATATAGTAATATTGTCAAAAATATTGTCGTACGTCAAATAATTTTATATAAAATTAGACATTTATAATAATATTCGTTTCCTTAGTTTACATAATAATATTATTTGATTTAAAATTAGTAATAAAGAAATATCCAATTATAGACTTTTTTCGAATTGCCTGTACTCTTCTTCAGTACCTGGTACAGTTAGTTTACCCTCTTGAATTTGATCTTTATACAAATTAACTTTTTTTAGGATGCTATCTTCAATATTTTCCTTTGCTTTAACAAGTTTAATGCCATCCTCATTCAGTCCATATAGTAATGTTTTACCACCTTGGAACTGATGATTCTTTGATTGCTTTGTAACATCATATACTACTTTATCAAATCGTTTGACGACTGAAATAAGTGTAACATTTTCTGGTAGTCCTTGTTGATATTGGTCTTGGTCTACACCAATCACCCAAACATCCTGCTTAAGCTCTTTCTTTCGATTTTTTGCTTCATTAAAGACACCTATCCCTGTTGAGCCTGCTGCTTGAAAAATGATATCTGCACCTTGATTAAAAAGATTAGCAGCTATTTTTGTTCCAATTTTAGGTTGTTCATAAGTATTTGCATTCTTCGTGAATACTTCAACATGTTGGTCGGTCATTTTCACACCAGCCAGAAATCCATATTTAAATCGGTTAATCGAATCGTTATTACTACCACCAATAAAACCTACTTTTTTCGTTTTCGTTTTCATTGCTGCAATCACTCCCGCTAAAAAACTACCTTCATTTTCTTTAAAGAGAATGCTAACCGTATTTGGTTGGTAGACTTTTGAATCAATGATTGCAAAATTGGTATGTTTATATTTTTTGGAAACATTGTTTACTGCATAATCTATGTTATAACCTGTTCCGAAAATAAGTTGGTAGTCTTTTTTAGCTAATTTTCTCAAATTTTTTTCAAGTTTATTTTCACTAGTAGAATCAATTTTTTTGTATTCTTTCTTTACACTCATATTTTCTTCTTTTGCAAATTTGGTTATACCTTCTTCCATAAATGCTTGATTAAAATATTGATCATCTATTCCATAAGTATTTGAAACAAATCCTATATTATATTTTTCTTTTGCATTATTTTTATCATCACATGCAGAGGTAGTGACTGCTAATAAAGTGATTACCACGAATGCAGTCCTCCATCTATTCATTACCTTTCACCTCATTTTTTTGTAATATTTATAGTATGAATACGAAAATCATGTTTTATGTAAAAAAAAAGTAGGAAACAGTGACTTATCAAACGAAGTCTCTGTTTCCTACTTTTTTATTTCTTTATTCAAATGTTCCTTTTACTAATATTTCCCCATTTTGTAGCATGACTCTTCCTTTTGAAATAACTGTTTCTATTTCTAAAGTCTTTTTATTAAGAAAGACAAGATCAGCATCATAACCTTCATTGATTTGTCCTTTATTTTGTAATTTTAAAATTCTAGCTGGATTACTCGTAATGACCTTTAACGCTTCCTCTAGTGGTATGCCTTCGTTTATAATAGCGTCTTTTACTTCTTGATATAAACTATTTACTCTACCAATCTTCATGCCGCGTAATACACCATACTCATCAAAATCTGGCAGGCTTGCTTGGCCATCTGAAGTAAATGTTATTTGTTCAATATTTACACCACTATTCAGCATACGTTTTAATCCAACGCTACATTTTACTTCTCCATTTTCAATGAAGTGTGGAATTGTACTCGTTGTAAAATCAACGAATCCACCTTTTTTTGCATATTGAATACCCGCTTCAAATAAATAGCTGTTTCGATTTATATGTGTTGGATAAAACTGAGTAATTGGTAATTCAGTTTCGTCTATAATCTCTTCAATCATAGAAAGCATAGATTTACTATCTCCAATATGTAAATTAACGACCCCTGATTTTCCAGATAGTAAGCCACCATTTCGTGCCTCAGCTGCTATTCTAGCCAATTCATGTTTCGTTGGCTGCGAAGATCGATGATCAGAAATAGCTATTTCTCCTACCCCTATTATTTTGTCAATTAATATTATATCCTCTTCAATTTTAGAGAAAAGTGTTTTCACAGGTGTTTGGTAAGAGCCCGTATAAACAAATGAAGTAATACCTTCTTCTTCTAAAGCTCTACATTTTGCTAAAAGACTAGGCATTGTACGGGTTGTCCCATCAGTTCCAAGAACACCAATTACTGTCGTAATACCACTTTTAATACAATCTGAAAGTAATAGCTCTGGTGTTCTAGTTTTAAATCCCCCTTCACCGCCTCCACCTATTAAATGAACATGTGAATCGATAAAGCCAGGCACAATATAACAATTTGCTGCATCCAATATTTGTATAGGCAATGATGTATTTTCAAGGACCATTCCTTTTTGTATAAACGCAATTTTATCATTGGAAACGAAAATATCTTGCTCGCCTTTTGCTGTCGGTGAGTACACTACACCATTTTTTATTAGAATCATAGCATCCTCCGAATTGTTATAATTGTTTGATTTTAGGTTATCATATTTAAATGATAAAATGTTATAGAAATTCAATCGGACAACTACTAGGAACTGCTGCTTATTTGAAGGAACTTGTTAGCACATTTGTTTTAGGAGGCTATTTTATGAATAGAGAACTGAAAGAAGAAATAGCAAATGCAATCACTCATGGAATTGGCGCAATATTAAGTATTCCCGCTTTGATATTATTAATCATAAAAGCAATTAATTATGGTAGTGCTTGGCATATTGTTTCCTTTACGATTTTTGGAGCAACTATGCTTTTACTTTATATTTGCTCTACACTTCTTCATAGCATTCGTCATCCTAATATGGTACGGATCTTTACAATATTAGACCACTCAGCAATCTATTTGCTAATCGCTGGCACATATACGCCTTTTTTACTAGTTACATTGAGAGGTACAATAGGCTGGACCTTATTTTCTATCATTTGGACGTTAGCTGTTTCAGGTGTCTTTTTTAAATTTATTTTTGTTGATCGTTTTGAATTAATGTCAACTATCGTTTACTTAATAATGGGCTGGCTCATCATTTTTGCAATTAAACCAATATATGATGGAATAACAGGTGACGGATTTTTTTATTTATTATTAGGTGGATTATTATATTCGGTGGGATCAATCTTTTTTCTCGCAAAAAAAATACCTTATAGTCATGCAATTTGGCATCTTTTTGTATTATTTGGAAGTGCATCGATGTATATATGTGTGTTTAAGTTTGTAGTATAAAATAATCTCATTTTAAAATAATGTGTTCAATTTAATTAGAAAACATAAATAGATTTATGGTGGAGATGCAATTCGAATATGAATTAGCATCTCCTTATTTTTTGCTTTAGTAAAAACACGATCAGGAAACACAGCAAGAAACAAATGCTTCCAACTGTTTATTATGTGATTTATATGGATTTTCATAATGATATTAAACTATTGTGTGTGTTAAAACGTGTGGCTTTTTCGATGGAATCATTTGGGGAATCGACTTTATTTTGAAAGGGTCTAATTATGTTTTTATATCTCTTCCTAAGTTAATTATACCATGTAAAAAAAAGTTAATATAGACTGTTTATTCTCATTTTCTACTGCTAAAATCAATAGAACATAAATGGTTAGGAGAGATGTTGAATGAGTTCTTTGGTACTTGGTTTTCAAGAGATTCAAAATAAACAACTTTTGCTTGTTGGGGGTAAAGGGTTAAATTTAGGGGAATTATCAAAAATTCCAGGAATACAAGTACCAGAAGGATTTTGTATTACAACTGTAGGATATCAAAAAGCCATCGAACAAAACGAATCGTACCATGTTTTGTTGGATCAATTATCATTTCTAAAAATAGAAGATCGAGATCAAATTGGTGAAATCAGCAGTCAGATTCGACAAGTCATTTTGGAAATAGAGATCCCCTCAAATATTGTGAATGAAGTTACTAACTATCTCTCCCAGTATGGTGAAGAGCTTGCTTATGCAGTGCGTTCTAGTGCGACAGCTGAAGATTTACCACATGCCTCATTTGCTGGACAGCAAGACACCTATTTAAATATTTTCGGTAAAGAAGCAATCTTACAGCATATTAGCAAATGTTGGGCTTCACTATTTACTGACCGCGCGGTAATCTACAGAATGCAAAACGGATTTGACCACAAACAAGTTTTTTTATCCGTTATCATTCAAAGAATGGTTTTCCCAAAGGCTTCTGGCATTTTATTTACCGCTGACCCAATTACTTCTAACCGTAAGCTACTATCAATTGATGCCAGCTTTGGACTAGGCGAAGCACTGGTCTCAGGCTTGGTATCTGCGGATTGTTATAAAGTACAGCAAGATGAAATCGTCAGTAAGATGATTGCAAACAAAAAATTGGCTATTTATGCTCGTAAAGAAGGTGGGACAGAGACACAGCAGATCGCCCCTGAACTCCAAAAGTCTCAAACACTTTCTGAACCACAAATTCTTCAACTGGCACGTTTAGGAAGACAGATTGAAGCTTATTTTGGTTCCCCTCAAGATATTGAATGGTGCTTAGTTGATGATACATTTTATATTGTTCAAAGTCGGCCAATTACTACTTTATACCCAATCCCTGAACCAAGTGATCAAGAAAATCATGTTTATGTATCTGTCGGCCACCAACAAATGATGACAGACCCCTTAAAACCTTTGGGTATGTCTATATACCAGTTAACATCTTTTGGTCCGAGGTTTAAAGCTGGTGGAAGGTTGTTTGTTGATGTCACACACATGTTGGCTTCACCTGACAATAGAGAAAAGTTTTTAGATACTATGGGACAACATGATCCGCTAATGAAAGACGCTATTATGACCATAGTAGACCGAAAAAATTTCATAAAATCTTTTCCAAATAAGCAAGAACAGAGTTCCAATAAAAATGTTCCTTCCGCTGATTCACAAGTACCACTCGAGAATAATTCGACCATTGTGTCTGAATTGATTCATAAGAATCAAGCATCAATAGAGGAATTAAAACAAAACATCCAAACGAAATCTGGTTCAGATTTAATAGTATTTATAAAAGAGGATATTCAACAATTAAAGAAGATTTTATTTGATCCACAAAGTACAGCTGTATTTATGGCTGCTATAAATGCTTCAACATGGATTAATGAAAAAATGAACGAGTGGTTAGGTGAAAAAAACGTAGCGGATACGCTTTCTCAATCTGTACCAAACAATATTACATCGGAAATGGGATTAGCTTTATTGGATGTTGCAGATGTGATTCGCCCTTATCCGGAGGTCATTCATTATTTACAACAAGTGAAAAATGATAATTTCTTAGATGAATTACTTAATTTTGAAGGCGGACAAAAAATCCAAGATGCTATTTTGGTTTATCTAGGTAAATACGGAATGCGTTGTAGTGGTGAAATCGATATTTCTAAAACGCGTTGGAGTGAAAAACCAATTACACTTGTCCCTTTGATTCTCAATAACATCAAAAACTTTGAACCTAATACAAGTAAACGGATTTTTGAACAAGGACGAAAAGAGGCTTTTGAGAAAGAGCAAGAGTTAATAGAACGATTGAAGCAACTACCAGATGGTGATCTAAAAGCCAAAGAGGCAAATGAAAAAATCAGCCTAATCCGGAATTTCATTGGTTATCGCGAATATCCAAAATACGGTATGATTAATCGCTACTTTGTTTATAAACAATCTTTACTGAAGGAAGCCAAACAACTCTTTCACACCAATGTAGTTCATGAAATAGAAGATATATTTTATCTCACTCTTGAAGAACTTCAAGAAGTCTTACGTACAAATAAACTGGATTATCAAATCATTACCAAACGAAAAGAGGAGTATAAATTATATGAGAAACTGACTCCCCCGCGTGTGATTACGTCCGATGGAGAAATTATTACTGGTGCTTACAAACGAGAGAATCTCCCTGACGAAGCAATTGTCGGTCTACCTGTTTCTTCTGGAATAATTGAAGGACGTGCACGTGTCATTTTAAACATGGAAGATGCTGATCTGAAGGATGGAGATATTTTAGTCACCACATTTACTGACCCTAGCTGGACACCATTGTTTGTGTCGATAAAAGGACTAATCACAGAGGTTGGTGGTCTAATGACCCATGGAGCAGTTATCGCCCGTGAATACGGCTTACCAGCAGTTGTTGGTGTAGAAAATGCTACTAAAATGATAAAAGACGGTCAAAGAATTCGTGTGAATGGTACAGATGGTTATATCGAAATATTGTAACTTTAAATAAATCCAGAATAAAATAGTAGCACTGCTCCAAAAGTTATTCAAAGGCTGTGCATGTAATTAACGTATATGATTATTTCCAAAAGAACTGAGTATGAAAAATAAAGGGCATTGCCAACTGGCAATGCCTTTACTTCATAATCAAAATATTAGCAATGTTACTAAATCTATTGAAAAATGTATTTAATTTAAAGTTTTTCACTCAAGCGAAACCGAGTAACGATAGGTATTTTTAATTATTGTTCTATTATATCTTTTATATAGTTTGTTAGTTCCTTTGCATCTTTCATACCGATTTGTTCAGGATAAACTGGTGGGAACACTTTCAAAGTAACATTAGCGGGTTTAATTCTATTACCATTTGCCTCTAAAATATTGTAAGTTCCTTCGATTCTTATAGGGATTACAGGAACGCCTGATTTTGTAGCTAGATGAAGGCTACCTGACTTAAATTCCCCCATTTGACTTCCTTTACTTCTTGTACCTTCAGGGAAAATGACTAATGAATGGCCATTTTTCAATTTTTCTACACCGTCTTTTATCGCCATTAATGATTGTCTACGATCACTTCTATCCATAAAAACGCAATGCATTTGTTCCATCCAATGTGGAACGATCGGTAATTTTGTTATTTCCTTTTTTGCAATAAAGCCGATTGGTTTATTTAAATAACCTAATAGTAAAGGAATATCAAAATTACTCTGATGATTACTTACAAATAAAACTGACTGGTCCTTTGGAATATTTTCTAATCCTTCGACCGTAACTTTACTACCTGTGCATCCGATCATCATTTTTCCAAAATAATCTGGGAATTCGTGCATTTTTCGATCTCTTTCATGTACAGGTAACTCTTTTGGTAATTTTTTAACTGCTGGTAATTTAAGCTTAGCCTCTATCACACCAGCGACGATACGCGTTGCAGCATATATTGTGCGAAACATATTATTCCTCCGTAAATTGAATATGTTAACTATTATACAAAATGCACCAACACTTGAAAAGCATTTACCATTTTATACTGAATTTACATAAAAAAATATAAAAAGGAATCGGCTTTTACAACCGATTCCCTTTAAATAAATTATCTTTAGTTTGAAACTTTAACCGCACTAAAATCTCTTGCTACTACTTTTGCTTTTTCGATTGCGTCAGCTTTAATATCAGCTGCTTTGTCTGGCATTGCTGCCATTCCTTCAACGAAAAGTGTTGTTACATCAGATACACCAACAAAGTTTAATGCATTTTTTAAGAATGAGCTACTGAAGTCGATTGCTGCTCCAGGACCTTCTGAATAAACACCACCACTAGCTTGAATGTGTAATGCTTTTTTGTTTTCTAATAATCCGATTGGACCATTTTCAGTATATTTAAAAGTTTGGCCAGCAACAGTAAAGTTATCGATAAAGTTTTTCACAACAGCTGGGAAACTAAAGTTCCATAATGGTGTTACGAATACATATTCGTCAGCTTGTGAGAATAACTCAAGATTTTTTCCCATTGCCGCAATCTTTTCTTGTTGTTCAGCACTTAGATCTCCAAAAGCAGTACCGCTTCCTAATTTACCCCATGCGTCTAAAACTGATCCATCAATCATTGGAACATTTTCTTTAAATAAGTCAAAGTGAACAACCTCATGTGTAGGATTCACTTGTTTGTATTCATTAATAAATGCTTCCCCAACAGATAAACCAAATGAATTTTCAATCGCATTTGGATTTGCAGTAATGTAAAGTAATTTTGTCATATTATTCTTCCTCTCAGTTTCGTTTATCTTTAATTCGAGATATATTACAGAAAATAAAGGGACGTTTAAATCCCTTATCCTCATAATAATATCTTTAATTCAAGATGTCAACAGTTTTTCATAAACAAAATATGTAAACTTTATTTTTGATTTTTCATCAATTTGTTCTTCAGATCTTGATTTGATAATCCAGTCATTTCTGTTGAACTCAGGAAAGAAAGTATCACCTTCAAATTGATGGTGAATTTCAGTTATATATAATGTATCAAAATAGGGAAAAGCCATATTAAATAATTCTGCCCCACCAATTACAAATAGCACTTCTTCCTTATGTTCGTTCAAATATTCTTGTAGATTATTGATTACTGTTACTCCTTTTGCTTCATAATCTGACTGTCTAGTGACAACGACATTTTTACGATTTGGAAGTGGTCGCCCAATTGATTCATATGTTTTTCTACCCATGATAATCGTATGACCAGTTGTTATTTGTTTAAAGTACTTCAATTCCTGAGGTAAATGCCAAGGTAAATCATTATTAATACCAATGACATTACCTTCACTCATAGCAACAATTGCAGCAATCATACACTAACAGCCCCTTTAATAGCCGGATGAGAATCATAATCTTCTAATGAAAAATCTTCAAATGTAAAGTCAAAAATATTTCTGATTTCAGGATTAATCTTCATTTTTGGTAGGCTCTTTGGCTCTCTAGTTAGTTGTAAATTAATTTGTTCAAGGTGATTCGTATAAATATGTGCATCTCCAAAAGTATGAACAAAATCACCTAATTCTAAATCACATACTTGCGCAATCATCATTGTTAAAAGAGCGTAAGAAGCAATATTAAATGGTACTCCTAGAAAGATATCCGCAGAACGTTGATATAGTTGACATGAAAGCTTGCCGTCATTTACATAAAATTGAAAGAAGCAATGACAAGGTGCTAAAGCCATTTTATCAAGCTCACCTACATTCCAAGCTGACACAATTAGTCTTCTTGAATCTGGATTCGTTTTAATTTGTTCAATTACTTCTGAAATTTGGTCAGTTGTTGATCCATCAATCGATTGCCATGATCTCCATTGGTGACCATAGACAGGGCCTAATTCTCCGTTTTCATCAGCCCACTCATTCCATATTCTCACGCCATTTTCTTGCAAATAGTGAATATTGGTTTCACCTTTCAAAAACCATAATAACTCATGAATGATTGATTTTAAATGAACCTTTTTTGTAGTGACTAAAGGAAAGCCTTCTTGGAGGTTAAAACGAATTTGATAACCGAATGTACTAATCGTACCTGTTCCAGTTCGGTCTGTTTTTGTCATTCCATTATCTAGTACATGTTTACATAATTCTAAGTATTGCTTCATATTGACCCTCCTAAGCATTTTAAACTTTCGATGAACTATATTTATTTTAAAGGTTTCAAAAGCTTTTTTCTAATCATTTTTCAATGAAACCAAAATGAAATTCAGAAGACTTTCGAATTAATTGTGTAAATCCATATTTTTTAAAACGTTCGCTTTTAAAATGATCCTTTAATACAACTCTTTTTCTGGCTACTCTTTTCGCTTGTTCAATGACTTCATACGTCAAATCATCATAGTTTGCTAGTAATTTCAACCCAGCAATTCCGCTTGAAGCTTCAATATTCGTTTCAAACATCGGGTCAAAATATACAACATCAAACGAATCATCAGCTAAATTTGCCAAATAACTTTTATAATCGATATTTTCAACAGTAATTCGATTGGTAATCCTCGTCCATTCTGAGATATTTTGTTGATTTGATTGGAGTCCTTTTGAAGTCAAATATGCAATAATTGGGCTTTTTTCTAGTCCTACTACAACTCCAGAATCGCCTACTATAAAACTCCCTACAATACTATCTGAAGCCATCCCTAGTGTACAATCGAGTAATGAATCACCCTTTAATAACAAACTAGCATTACAAAAAGGATCATGTTCCCCTTTTAAGAGTCTTCTAATTCTAAAAACTGAAGAATTAGGATGGAAGAAAAATGGTGCAGATTGTCCCTTTTCATACCATTCTAGTCTCTTCTTTCCTACGACAAGTATTGGCTCGTTCCACTTATCGTATAGTTCTTCTAAGCTAAATTCTTTTCTGGCTACTGTTTTACTATGCAAATCTGTTGCAATTTCCTGTGCTTGTTTCGTTAGTAATGAAGTTGGTCTTAGGCAAGTTGTTACGATCATATGTCTCCTTACATTAAGAAAAAAGAGGAAATTTCCTCTTTTTTTACATTTGGCTAAATATTGACTGAATTCTTGCTTTGATGTCTTCTGGGCTAGAACCTTCGATTTGTTCTCTTGGGATGAAGCCTACTACTTCTCTACCTTTAAAAACTGCCATTGAAGGTGAAGATGGTGCAAAATCAGCTAAATATTCTCTCAGTGTTGATGTTGCTTCTTTATCTTGTCCCGCAAAAACAGTCATAACATGTGCTGGCTTTTTTTCTGAGTCTAAAAGCGCTTGAACTGCAGAGGGTCTTGCTAATCCAGCAGCACATCCACATACAGAATTAATGACGAAAAAAGCTGTATCCTCTAAATTATTCATAAATGATTCTACTTCTTCTCCAGATGTTAGCTCAGTAAAACCGTTTGAAGTTAATTCTTCTCTCATTGGTTTTACGATACCTTTCATATACTCATCGTATGCATTCATTGTTTTATTCCCCTTTATTATTTTCAGATTTCATTTTTTCTGTCATTTGTTTCCAAACAGATCCTAAAGCTTCTTCACCATTCTCTATTCGATGTAAAGCAAGTTGAACTTGTAATTTCACTTCAAATTCTGGATCATCTATTGCTTCTTTCAAAGCAGGGATGGCACTTTCATCTCCGACTTCGAATAAAAACATTGCTGCACGCCATCTTACTAATTTACTAGGATCTTTTAAAGCCTCAATCATTGCAGGTGTAGCCTCTTCAAATCCTAAATCAGACAAGCAGTCTCCTGCAATTCGTCTAACACCTACAGCTTTATCCTTTAATGCTTCATATAAATAAGGTAAGACTAATTCTGATTTTATCATACCTAGATATGCTGTTGCTAACCTTCTGATTGAAACATGTTCGTCTTTTAATGCGATTTCTAGAAGTGGCAAATCTTCTATTGTTGGATTCACTTTTACAAAACGTGCATATCTCTTTTTCCAGTCTGTTTCACTAAAAATATCCATCGTAAATGGTTCGAATTTTGGAGCTTCAATGTTTTCTTTTACTGCTGTTTCACTATTCATAACTTCATTTACAATTGTTTGTATATCTTGTTCTGTATGAGTAGCTGTTAATTCGTCAATTATTTCTTTTTCAATCGTAGATAACTCACCATATCGAATACCATAGTCTACCCATTGTCTTTCAAATACGACATTAGATGCCGCTGAAGTGAGCTTCATGATTGCTTCTTTATAAAATGGAGGTAATGCAGCTCTTTGTTCTTCTCCATTTACAATTAGTTTTAATTGCATAGGAATATTATGATACATTTGTACGAATACTTGAACTTCTCCAAAATGAGAATCTATTTGATGTTCATCCTCAATTTTTGTGTCATTCACCTCTTCACCAAATACATTGCGTACTTGTTGTAATATATTTTGCCAATTTGCATTTGATTTTCTATCGATTGCTAAAAAATCAGATACATGGTATACACTTTTAACGCCGTCAATTGATAATATATCTTTAATAATTTCCGGTGCTTTATCTACATTCTCTAAGGAATAATGATTCCTACTACCAGATGGTAATTCTTCATCTAGTAACACCTTCATCGTATTTGGACTAGGTGTTGGTTCAATTGATTTAATCTTCATCGTGATCTCCTCTTCTTGTTTTCATTATCATCATCTTATCAAAAAGAGGAGAAACTCACTATTGTAATGCATTCACAAATTGTTCAAATTCAGAAGCATTTGAATTGCTTACATTTTGAGCTGTCTCATCAAATTGACTTGTTATTAGGTGAACATTCTCAGCAATTACTTCAGTTACGAAAACTTGTTTATCCTGCTCGTTAACATAACTTGAAGTTTTTAAAATACCTTCAACTGAAACTTCCATACCCTTTTTACCTTTTTTTACAACATATTCCGCTGTCTGACCCCATAACTTAATGGAAACATAATTCGTTATGTTTTTTTTCCTATGAGCATTGTATGTTGTTGTAGCAATACTAATAAAAGATGATTTCCTTCCACTATTAGTAGTTTGTAACATTGGTGTTTTAGTTAATCTTCCTAAAATGACAACATGATTAATCATTATGACCATCTCCTCTTTTTTTTTACTACAATACACTTTTAAACGTAGCTCGTAAAAACATGGAAATGGCCATTTAAATAATATTATTTAACAAATTTTACAATTTAAAAGGTAAAAACAAATCTGTTAAAGACAATTGGCATTTCAAAAATCATATTTCACCTTATTTCAAACTTTCTACTAAATCACTTAAAACGGACCATCGCTCCATTTTATTTTCAAGTTGTCCTTCTTTTTCTTCAATTTCTTTTGATAGTTTAAATGCTTCTTCAAAGTTTGAGCCGACCTCTAACAACTTTTCATTTAGTTTTTCGATTTCACTTTCTAAGTTCTCGATGTCAGATTCTATACTATCCCATTCTTTTTGCTCTTGATATGTTAAGCGCTTTTTCTTCTGTTCTTTTTGATAAACTGGTTTTTCAACGATTGATTTTTCTATTTGGATTTCTTTTGCTTCAATTGTTTTTCGTTCTAAATATTCAGTATAGCTCTCTAACGTTGAAGAAACTTTCCCGTTACCTTCAAAAATTAGTAGTTTATTTGTGACTTTATCTAAGAAATAACGATCATGTGAAACGGTTATAACAACCCCATTAAAGTTTTCTATATAATCTTCAAGTACTGTTAATGTATCAATATCTAAATCATTTGTTGGCTCGTCTAGTAATAATACATTGGGTGCTGTCATTAATAGTTTTAATAAATATAGTCTTCTTTTTTCTCCACCAGAAAGCTTACCAATTTGAACACCGTGTGAGTGAGTTGGAAAAAGAAAGGTTTCTAGCATTTGCGATGCAGATATTGTTTTACCATCTGGTGTATAAATCACTTCTGCTTCTTCCTTAATATAATCAATTACTCTCATTGTTGGTGATTGAACCTCTTGAATTTGAGAATAGTAAGCTACTTTTACTGTCTGACCTGTTTCAATTTCACCATCATCAACTTTTTCTTTACCAATTAACATTTTTAGCAGTGTTGTTTTACCTGCACCGTTTTCACCAATAATTCCAATATGATCATTTTGAATTAATAATAGATTAAAATGATCTAAGATCTTTTTCTCATCAAATGATTTACTAACATCTTTAAACTCAACAACTTTTTTCCCTAATCGAGTTTGCTTGAAGTTCATTTCTAATTCGACTTGCTCTTGTTGACCCATTTTACCTGATATGTCTTCAAATCTTTGAATTCTAGCTTTTTGTTTAGTTGTTCTTGCTTTTGCACCTCTACGCATCCAAGCAAGCTCTCGTCTGAATAAGTTGTTTCTTTTCTCATTTGTTGCAGCTTCCTGTTCTTCTCTAGCCGCTCTTTGTTCAATGTAGTACTGATAGTTTCCTTCATAGCGATAGATATTCCCATTAGATAACTCTAAAAGAGCAGTTGTCACTTCGTCTAAGAAATAACGATCATGTGTTACGAATAAAACAGCATTCTGAAGTCTCTTGATGTATTCTTGTAAAAATACTATACATTCATAGTCTAAATGGTTTGTAGGCTCGTCTAGTATCAGTAAATCACAAGGATGAATTAAAGCTTTCGCTAGTGCTACTCTTTTTTTCTGACCACCAGAAAGTAAAGTTACATCTATGTTTAAATCGTTCAAGCCAAGTTTTGATAAGATTGTCTTTGCATTCGCTTCTAAATCCCACGCATTTTTCGAATCCATTTCTGCCTGCAATGTTAATAACTCATTTTGTAGTGTATCATTTAATGGATCAGCTTGTAATTTTTGAAGAGTTTTTTCATAATTTTTTACTAAAATCATGATTTTATCTTCACTTTCAAAAACAGCCTCTAAAATGGTTTGATTTTTATCAAAATCCTCGTGCTGTGGTAAATAGCTTATTACATAATCTTTTGGTGTAATGATTTTCCCATCATCTGCTGATTCAGTACCAGCAATAATTTGTAATAAGCTTGACTTACCGGTTCCATTAACACCTAATAATCCGATTTTTTGCCCTTCACTTACGGTAAATGAAATTTCATTAAATAAGGTTTTTTCGCCGTACGTTTTCATTAAATTTTCTACACTTAATATTTTCATTTTGTAAAATTCCACTCTTTCATAAATTGTTCAATGAAATTCTCCACGTATGAATGTCTTTCTTTTGCCATCTCATAAGCACTGGGCGTATTCATTAATTCTTTTAATTTTAATATCTTTTCATAAAAATGATGAAGAGACGAACTTTGATCACTTCTATATTCTTCTAAAGTCATATTTTCTCTAATTTCAAAGTTAGGATTAAACATGCTACGATTCTTTTTGCCACCATAAGCAAATGTTCTCGCAACTCCAATTGCCCCTATTGCATCTAGTCGATCTGCATCTTGGACAATCCTTCCTTCAATTGTAGTTGGTATGACGCCATTTCCACCTTTAAATGAAATGTTTTCTATTATGTAAATAATTTCTTTGACTTGATCACTATTCTGTAAAAGATTAGAGAGTGTTTCAACTAATTGCTCCTTCTGACTGATTAGGTCAGTGTGAAGCTTATCATCAATCACATCATGTACGAGTGCTGCACATTCAACGATAAATGCATCTGCTTTTTCTTTACGTGCTAAGTGTACAGCTAAATTTCTAACACGGTCGATATGATACCAATCATGACCACTACTATCTCCGCTATGTATATTTCGTACATAATTTTCTAAGTTGGATATAATTTGTTGCTGTTTCATTCTTTG
>NZ_JBALMS010000065.1:19042-19695 GCF_036962205.1 Bacillus sp. JJ664
GTTATTATAACATTTTTCTTCTAATGAAAAACAATGAGAGTTTGATTCTATCACGATAAATGTGCGATAAAAAACCTTCACAAAAATATGTGAAGGCATTTTTTTATGCTTTTAATAATTTCTCAACCGTAACTTTCATATCTTGTGGGTTTGTTTGTGGAGCTACTCTCTCGACAACCTCACCATTTTTATCAATA
The DNA here is from genome assembly GCF_036962205.1 of Bacillus sp. JJ664. Taxonomy (NCBI): domain Bacteria; kingdom Bacillati; phylum Bacillota; class Bacilli; order Caryophanales; family Bacillaceae; genus Bacillus; species Bacillus sp. JJ664. The sequence continues at coordinate 19,240 of NZ_JBALMS010000065.1, forward strand.
ATAAATTTTGTAAAATTCCATTTGATTGATTTTAGTCCCATGATTCCAGGAGCATTTTTACTTAAATATTTAAATAGAGGATCCGCATTTTCTCCATTCACATCTACTTTCCCAAAGATTGGAAAAGTTACACCATAGTTCAATTCACAAAAGCTTTGAATTTCTTCATTTGAACCTGGTTCTTGATTCATAAATTGATTACATGGAAATCCAATTACAACAAGCCCTTCATTTTTATATTCTTCATAAAGTGCTTGAAGATCTTTATATTGAGGAGTGTATCCACATTTACTTGCAGTATTTACTACGATGACAACTTGATCTTTATAATTTGATAAAGGTATTAATTGCCCCTTACTATCCTTTACTTGAAAATCATAGATACTCACTATTCATTCCTCCTATTTCCATTTACTTTTATAGTAATTTTTTTCCATCTAAATGTCTAATTTTATA
>NZ_JBALMS010000066.1:0-13760 GCF_036962205.1 Bacillus sp. JJ664
TTGCTGTGTACTATTGTTTAGTGTATAAGTATTTCTTAATGAAAAAGCACTTAGTGTAACCATGATTAACATGATTAACATTGATGTAGTAAATAATTTTTTACCGATCGTCCATTTCAATGGATGCTCCCCCCAGAGATAACAATTTTTTATATTTGACATCCATTTTATCGGCCATTTTCACTAAAGAATTTAGTTGTTTAATAGGTAATTCAAAATATAAATCGACAAGTATATTAAAAAAAGCGATACATTTATGCATCGCTTTTTTCCTTCTTTATGCAATTTTACCTAATTCGTTTTTGCCACTGCTCTACTATTTAGAGTAAATGAATAGGCAGCTGAGACCAATGCTAAAATGACAATTATGCCTCCCACTACTGCATTCGTCCTAGCAGTATATTCATTTATCAGAATCCCACCTAAACTAGATCCTAATGCTATTCCGATATGTGAAAAGGAATTATTTAGACCAACCTGAATATCTGCTGTATCCTTCGCTGCTTTCGCAAGACTATCCTGAATGCTTGGGCTAAGTGACCAAGAAAAACAACCCCACAAACAGAGAATCATCATTAAACTGATAATAGAATTTGTTGCAATCGGAAGTAATAAGATTGAGATTGCTAACAATCCTAATAAGATTAAAATCGTTTTAGGTCCTCCAAAGCGATCTGTAGACCAACCGCCAATCCAACCGCCTAAAATACCAGCTACCCCAAAAATCAGTAATGAGATACTAATCATTTTAGTAGATAACCCCATTGTGCTTTGCAGGAAAGGAGTTAAGTAAGTGTATATTGTAAAATGACCAGTTAATTGTAAAAATGAGATTAACTGAATAGACAAAATACGTTTATTTTTTAATGTAGCGATTTGTTTAATTAATGGAATTGAAGGCTGTGGATTCACTTTTGGAAGAAACTTTATAATCCCTACCATTGATAATAAACTTAAAAACCCAACTAAAGCAAATGTCATTCTCCAACCATAATGCTCTCCAATTAATGTGCCTAGAGGAACACCAAACACTAAAGAAGAACTGATTCCCATAAAAATAACGCCGATTGCTCTCCCTCTAATTTCATTAGACACGATATTCGCCGCAGTAGTAATTGAAACGACAATAACAACTGAACAACTTGCTGCAAGTATGATTCGAGCTATTAATAATATAGTGAAGTTAGGACTGATAATTGATATCACATTTCCAATGAAGAATACGGTCATTGCAATTAGTAATAACTTTCGTCGCTCAACTTTTGATGTAATTGCAATAAAAACAGGTGCTCCAATAGCAAAAACTAAAGAGAAGATCGAAACTAATTGGCCAACGATACCTACAGATACATGTAAATCACCTGCAATCATTGCCAATAATCCTGTAATAATAAATTCCACTGTTCCTGCTACAAACGTAGCGATTGCTAAAATATATATACCTTTATGCATTTCAATACCCCTCAAATATGAGCTTTCTATTCCTTTGATTTTTGCCACATTATATTATTATAACGTTATCGAAACAAATGTCTATGTAAAGATCGTTTTTAAAATACCAACAAATAACAGTAATAGAGCTTAAATATAAAAAAACGAACCTATTATTAGGCTCGTCTTTATACACCAAACTATTTACAAATCTTTATCATCTTTCGTTGGTACAACTTTAATACTATTCTCTTCATTGTTTTCAACAAGATGTTGGAGAATGGATAATTTATTAGACCAAAACTGATCATAATATGCTAACCATTGTTTCAATTCACGAAAAGCTTCAGGTTGTAAAGTATATCTTCTTTCTCTTCCAACCTTTCGATCAGTTACAAGCTCAGCTTCAGAAAGAATATGCAGATGTTTAGCAATCGCTGTTCGACTCATCGTAAAATTACTTGATATCTCAGAAATCGGTAACTCTTTGTTCGCAAGTAATCTTAGTACTTCTCTTCTAGTCGGATCAGCTATTGCTTGGAATACATCATATTTTTGTGGGGAAGTAGACACTATTTCTCAACAACTTCTTTAAGTCTTGCAACTAAGCCAATCCATCCGCCATTCATGCGCTCGCGAATTTCGCTACTTTTTTGTTGTGGTTTCGGTAAGATTTCATCCGCTGGTTTCCAACCACCGTGAATTAGTGTGAATTCAGTTTTATCTCCAACTTCTTTTAATAAAAATGAAACAAACCAACCATCAAGATCCCATGTAAAAGTAATTTTGTTTGGTTCATCTACTTCTAATACTTTACAAGGAGATGGTCCGAATTGTGACTGTAAGTGAAACTCATGTCCAACAACCGGTTGAAAATCATTCGGCATAAACCATGCTGAAATACCTTCTGCAGTTGAAACAAAATTCCATACTTTTTGGATTGGTGCATTGTAAACGACTGTTTGTTTAATATCTTCTACTAGATTTTGAACGCTCATTATTCAATCCCTCTTTCATTAATATAAAACCATTTGGTTACATATCGAATTATATAAAACCTTTTGGTTTCATGTCAACAATATTTTCTCAACTATTTTTTCCAACTATCATATTTCTATCAGTCAAAATATCAGACAATCCTTCTGACTAAATATCGTTTTGTACCCACTTCTTATAACTGACTCAATATTAAAAACTGTTTACCAACTAAAAAGTCAAATATGCTACCATTAAATCAGATTGAAAATTGGGGGATATTGTTTATGAAACGAGCAGCAATATTTGATATGGATGGCACTTTATTCCAAACGCAAAAAATTTTAGCTACTTCTCTCGAAGATGTCTTTGACTACTTACGGCAACAAAAATTATGGGATAGAACTACACCTATCGATCAATATAACGAAATTATGGGCGTACCTTTACCTGTTGTTTGGGAGACCTTATTACCGCAACATTCACATGAAATTAGAGAGCACGCGAATGCATTTTTCCATCAGCGCTTAATCGAGAACATACAATTGGGCAAAGGCGCATTATATTCAAATGTAATTGAGACTTTTGAACTGTTATTAGATCAAGATTATTTAATTTTCATTGCGAGTAATGGCTAATCTGAATATTTACAATCCATCGTAAACTATTACCAATTAAATCAATATGTCAAAGAGATTTTTAGCATTCAGCAAATCGAGTCACTAGATAAATCACTTTTAGCTGAAATGATTCTTAAAAAGTATCATTTGTCAGAAGGTTTTGTAGTAGGTGATCGATTATCAGACATTCAATCTGCAAAAAAAAATTCCTTAACAGCTATCGGTTGTCGATTTGACTTTGCACAAGAAGCTGAGCTTGCTCACGCAGATTTTATCATTAATGATCTACTTGAAATAAAGTCAGTTATGAAATAAGAAAGAATGACTAAAAAAGAGCCTAGCATTATGATAGGCTCTTCCTATTGTTGATTCAGCTCTTTGGCGATCGGTTTATAGTACAGCCAATCGGTCTCTCTTCCTCCGCTTATCAACCTTTTTTTGTTTAACACTCTATCATTCATCCATTCCAAATCCGTTTAAACTCAGTATGTTGAGGATCAATACTCAGTTCATATACGTCTGGATTGCTAAGCATTCTCCATTGTGCAAAGCCGAACTCTGAATCAAAATGCATCAGCAATAATGACATTAAGTTACCATGAGTAACAATAATGGTATGCTCACTTTCATGATTGATGATTTCTTTAACTAATGAAAGAACTCGCTCAATCGCTTCTTTACTTGATTCTCCACCAATAAACTTTAGTTCTAAATTAGAATAGGTTTCTTCTAATCTTGTAAGCCAATCTGGATATACCTCTGTAGTTAAAACTCGTTCAGCCAAACGATGATCAACTTCTAACTGCAATTCTTTATGGTTTACCGTTGGTTGAATTGATTGAACCGCTCTTAAAAACGGACTGGAAATAATGCGATTAACTAGTATATTCGTAAAAAAATGATTTAGCTCTAAAGACTGTTCAAACCCATTTTGAGTAAGGCTTGATTCAGGTGGTTGTCCAGTTGCTTCACAATGTCGAACAATATATATTTTCTTCATACAGACTCTCTCCTACAAATTGATTCTAACTAGTCAAACCCATTTTTAACTCGGCTTGTTCGATACTTTCTTTTAAGTAAACAGGCGCTTTACTATGTCGTTCGATTTCATCTGATGTCATCCATTTTACATCTTCTACTTCATCAGGACTTTTAGGGTAAGCAATGCCTGACTTATATTCACATAAAAATACAATATTCAAAACATGTTCATTTTTGTCTGTTACAAACGCAGAACTATATAGATAATTTACATTTTTTATTTCAACATCTACTTCTTCAAGTACTTCACGCTTAAGATTGCTCTCTAAAATTTCTATAGGTTGTTGTCCTAGTTCAACTGTACCTCCAACTAATGAAAGCATTCCACCTGCATGCTCTTCTTTCTTACTTCTTTCTATAACTAACCATTTGCCATCATGGTTGATCGCAGCTTCAACATTTACGGTAAACATAAAAACCCCTCCGTTTTAACAATTTAACTAATTTCTATGTACTGTAACGAAATTCCTCTTTAACCAAATGAAAAGTCACTATTCTAATAGATTAGATAGAAAACAGCCAAGCAAAAAGCATTACTCCTTTAAAAGAAGTAATGCTCTTCCAATTCTATAAAAGTAGAGTTTATTCAACAGTCCGTTGTCTTAAGAAAAACATAACCAAAATATTAATCAAGAAAATACCAATGAAAGCGACGATTAATGTATATACACCTGAAAAAATATTATAGCCATAATCTGCATTTAATAATAACCATATACTTCCACTACCTAGTACAAGTAAATTGATATTAAATGCAATCGACATAGTTGCCAAAATACTATTTGTATTCTTTTGCATTTTGACCTCTAACCAAACTGATAAAATAAGTGATACGAAAATAAAACTAAGGAAAGCAATAAATTGTAAATCCATTCTTATTCCTCCTATATTTTATTTGGTAATCCTCTAACGTTTTCTGGTAATAACTTTGATTCTCTATAAATTTACCAAAATCCTTCTTTAAAAAAGCAGCATTCCATATTTAAGAAAGAATACCTACTACAATCCAAATCATAAATGAAACTTTTGATACACCCACCCCATGCTTAAGTTACATATCAAAAGAACCTCAACAATAAAAGGCATCGCTTCTTGAGCAATGCCTTTTATCTTTTAATTTTCACCCTTCATCTGAACCCATTATTTTTCATATTTAGTCCAAGCCGAACCATTAATTTTATTTGAAACTTGAATGATCTTATTTTTAACTCTTTTTGCTTCTGACCCTTTTAATAACGTTGGTTGATAATTATTTCGGTATGAAACAGACGAAACCGAAAATGGTACTACTTTAATCTGTTTTTGATTTGTTAACGTGTTATTTTTGAAATGGAACGTTTGTTGGAAAACGAATGTATCTTTATCACTTGGATTTTTATTACCTCCAAACATAAAATTTCCTAAGCTATAGGCTATGAATTTTCCTTTGTACTCTTCAATTCCTTGAACTACATGAGGGTGATGACCAACAATTAGATCTGCACCATGATCAATTGCATAATGGGCTAAATTTTTCTGTGTTTGATTTGGAACATATACTCTTTCAATCCCCCAATGGAAGTTAATGAGTACAATCTTGGCTCCAGCTTTTCGCAATCGTTGTATATCATTGTTTATTTTAACTCTAAATTCAGGAGAATCATTCCATCCTTCATAACCAAGTGCTCCAATTTTTATTCCTTTTACAGTTGTTACATACGAATCATTGTAACCAAAATAACCAATCTTTTGCTTTTTTAATGAGTAAATTGTATCTTCATAACCTTTTTGCAAATAATCGTGACTATGGTTATTTGCTAGATTAACAGCTTCAATTCCTCCAAAAGTCAATATTTTCGCGTATGATGGGTCCCCTTTAAAACGGAACTTTTTCACTGCTTTCTTTGTTGCTTTTGTTAGTGCTGTTTCCAAATTGACTGTCGTAAAATCATCTTGTTGAAAGATGTTATCCAATCTTTTCACAAAATGATCTAATCCATGCTTATTAGCCTCGTCAACAAATGAATCAGTAAAATAAAAATTTTCATCAGTTCCAATTGTAAAATCGCCAGCCGCACTTACTTTTATTGTTGTTTCTGTAACAGGTTTTACAGGTGGTACCTTTACTGGTGGCTTTACGATTGGTTTGTCTTCTTGTTTATTTTCAGGTTTTTTTATTGGACTAATTTCTTCATCAGATTTTTGATTTTCTTTATTTTCTGCTATGTTCTGTTTGTGATTTAGTATGGTTGAATATACATAATGACTAATAATCGAAATAAATCCAAATAGAGCTAAAATCATCATCCAAACTACAATTTTTTTACTCTTGCTTTTCCTCGGATTACTATTTTTGCTCCTCATATCATAAATCTCCTTATACTTGTATTAAAGAATATCACCGCAGGATATTTTTAAAATATTTAAAATAATTAAATAATGTATAACTATATTAAAACATCTTTTAAAAATTTTGTAAAAAAAAGAAAGTGAGCTTATTTTTCACTCACTTTATTAGAAACTAATTTTATTCATTACTAACTTTTCAAGGTTAAAACATACGCAACAAATTCATTTTTATTATATTTCGAGATTACTTTTGAGACGAGTAGTTTCTTACCTGAAGGACTCCAAGTTATTGGCCCTGAAATTTCGTCTAAATCAGTAGAGAGTTGAGTAATCTTCTTCGTATTCACATCTATAACAAATAACCCTCGTTCCCCTTTATCTTCAGAAATAACCGAAAAAGCGATGGTTTTTGAATCTGGAGACCAGCTAGATCCAAATATTTGGGTACCTTTAGCTAATGAAACTGTTTTTTTACCACTTACATCGGTTATTAGTAGTTCTCTTTTTGTTTGAGATATTTTCCTCACAATGACAAATTTCTTATGATTCGGTGACGGTATAACCCACTCTACTCTTAATCCACCAAATTTCTTTTTTAAAACATTTATTACATCTTTATTCGAATCAATTTTGATTACTTTACCATTAACATCTGCACTAAACATTTGTTGGTCAATGGTTGGAAAGATGATTGTTTGATTGTTGATCCATCTCCCCTCAGTTGAAAATGCAAAGATTTTATCAACATCGGTTACTTTTACTTTTTTCTTACTATCGAGATTTATAATATATCCTGTCCCAGTGGTTCCATCGATCGATTGTTTATAAAAAATATGCTTTTTATCTGGTGAGATGATTGCACCTATTTGTCCACTTTCTTCACCAGATATAACATTCGCTGTTTTTGTTAGTAGATCGTAACTAAATAAATTTACGTGATGAACGTACTGCCCCTCATCAGTCATTGCTGTCTTTGGCATTTTAGTATTTTTTTGTTCAATTAAAATTGATTCTTCGTTTAACCAATCTGTTCCTCGAATACCTTCATATCTGTCTATTTTTTCTAACGCAAGTTCATTTGTAACAACTTCTTCATTTTTGGTAAGAACAGTAATTTTTTTATTTTTCTTTTCAATGACAACACTATCATTTTCGTTTTGTAATCCACAACTAGTTAAGATAAAAGAACAAGATGCTATGATCAAGATCAATATATGCCCCTTCTTTATATCCACCATACCACTCCCCTTTGCTCTTACCATTTGTATGATATGTTTTTGATGTTTCAATTTAGGTCATCAGATGTTTCCAAATTGTAAATTTTCATTAATCAATTTTAGGAAATGCAATGATAAAATTAGAGCCACTTCCCTCTTTTGATTCAACGGTAATCGTTCCATTTTGCTTTTCAATCAAGTCTTTCGTTAACGCTAATCCTAATCCTGATCCACCTGATAGGCGTGAACGATCTTTATTAACTGTATAAAACGGTTCAAAAATTTTATCAATTACATTAGTAGGTATCCCAATCCCGGTGTCTCTAATACTAATGAATACACGATTATTTATAATTTCATTTGAAACGATGATGGTACCATTAGTTTTGTTATATTTAATTGCATTATCCAATAGATTCATAAAAATTAATGTGAAACTTTCTTTATCGATATAAATATTAGCAGGAAGAAAATTAGTTTGAATTGTTAATCCAAATTTTGTGATTTTCCCTTTCATACGTAGACAATAATCTTCTAATAGCCCCTTTACATCAATACTTTCTTTATTTAATTCAAAATCATATTTTTCTAGTTCAGCTAATTTTAAAATCTTTTCTACCATTTCATAAAGACGTCGAGATTCCTTGCCAATATTATCTTTTGCTTCATCAATTAATTTAGGATCATCAGCGTACATATCCAACAAATCAATGTAAGCTCTGATAACAGTTAGTGGCGTTTTAAACTCATGAGTAATTGAACCAATAAAATGTTTTTGCTGTTGTTCTAAAATTTTCAGCTTATCAACTGCCAATTGAAGATTATCTTTTTCTTGTTGCATGCCCTTTATATTTTTTTGAATTTCATTACTCATAAAATATATGGCTTGGCTTAAATAACCTAACTCATCATTTCGATTTAAAATTGACCGATTAGGGTATTGCCCAGATTTAATTTCCTCGGTCACTTTTCTAAGCTTTAATATATTATTAACGAGTGAATTGAAGAACAAATATCCAATGATAAAACTTAGAACAATGATGATCATGCCTATTTTTATAAACAGCTTAATGATATCATCATAAAATTCATTATTCTTAACTAATGAATAGTCAAATTGAACAACACCAATCTGATTATTTGCACTGTAAATAGGTGCGAAATAATTTAATGTTTCATTAGCTTCTTGATATACAGTTTTCCCTTTTAGCCCAAATTGAAGTGTATCTTCTATATCTTTATTGGTTGTAGTCTCTAGGGGAAGTGAGTCCCCAACAATATTTCCAGTCATATTATAAATCGTAACATGTAAACTACTGATAATACCGATCTGTCTAGCAATTTCAAAACCGTAACGTTTAAAAAAATCATTTGGATTTTCAGAAGTTTGGCTAAGATACACTTGTTTTACATATACATTTGCAAGTTTACTCTGCTGAGCTAGCATGTCTTCAGTTTGCTTTTTTTGATTTTCATGTATTCCTTTTAGAATAAGTAAGCTTAATCCAAATACAGTACCAATTAGTAGAATGGCTAAAAACAAACTTGATTTAAATTTAATACTAGACCTCATTTTATTTCCCCTGACATTTTATAACCAATACCAAATACAGTTTGAATGTAATGTTGGTGCGACTTACCAAGCTTCTTCCGTAATCGTTGAATATGAATATCAACAGTTCGTGTACCACCAATGTATTCAATTCCCCATACTAAATCTAGTAAATCATCACGTCGAAAAATACGCTCTATATTCGTAGCCAGTAATGCTAATAAATCGAATTCTTTCGGGGTTAATTCAATTGAATTTCCACTGATACTCACTTTTCTTTGTTCAAGATTGATCACTAGCTCTCGAATTGTGATTATTTTAATTTTCTGTTCCTCAATATGGGATGACTTTTTCAGTCTCCTTAATAAAGATCTTGTTCTTGCAAGTAGTTCTCTGATATCAAACGGTTTTGTAATATAATCGTCGGCACCAAATTCTAAACCCAAAACTCGATCTATAATATCATCTTTTGCGGTCAGTAAAATAATCCCCATTCCATCTTTGTTTTCAATTTGTTTACATAAATCTAGTCCATTCATTTCTGGCATCATGATATCTGATATCATAATGTCTGGTTTGAATATAGGAACTTTTGATAATGCATCAATCCCATTAACTGCAGTCTCGACGATAAAACCTTCTCTTTTGAAGGCATATGATAATGGATCTAAAATACTCTTTTCATCATCCACAATTAAAATTTTTTCTTGCATATGCTCACCTAAATCCATTTTTATATTTAGTGTTTTTACAAATTTCTTGCACTCATTCATTTTTAATTTATTTTATCCTTAAGTTAAAATTATAGATAACTTACATGGCATTTACTAAATTATTTTTTGTAAAATATAAAAATTTACAATTTAGAAACATCTCATTCGATAATTATGACTCATGTTCGTATGAATCAATTATATTGGACAATATTCTAGCACCTTCTTTATTTTCATACATTAAGTAAAGAATACATCATGGGAGGGATTTCATGAGCGAAAACATAAGAAATTTGAGTGGTAAATGTAAGTCATATAAAGACTGTTATGTAGTATTTCAAACTGAAGAACGAGCGTTATTAGAAGGCGTTTTATTAGAATCCGATAACGAAAATGCAACCTTACTTACACCAGAAGATTTAGCTGCACCACCAGATTCAGACTACGAAGTACCACGTCATGGCAGCGAAACTTTCGGTCCAAGATATCGACGTTATAATAGGGTCACCATTCCTTTATCATCAATTACAGAAGTATACTTATTCCCTTATCACTACCCATCATTTCCATATATCTATTCAAGGAATGATCAATACAATCCTTATCTAGATCCAAGAAATTATTCATACAACCCTTATGTATATCAAAGAAACTATCCTTATAGGTATTAAGTGAAAAAAAGCATCTAAAAAATTAGATGCTTTTTTCTCTACTCTGCTACAAATGCGAAAATAGATAGTGGCTTAATCCCATTTGAATGGATACTATCTTCTAACATTTTCATTTCAGATTGAATAAGCCCTTTAAATTTTGCAGGCATATCATTTATTTGACTTAGTTCTAAGTCGATATCTTCTATTGTTTTATACACTTCCCACTTACCGTCCTGTAAATTTGGAGAACTGATTATTTTTTCATCAATGATCGTCCACCCTGCTGCTCCAGTAACTGTTTTCAAATCGTTTGGAGTAAAAAGTGTTCGTATATTTGATTCACTATTTTGCTTGAATGACTCATATTGTGCTTGTATTAATATTGATAATAAATGAGGATATTGTTCAATTTCACTAATTCTTGTGTCCCATTCTGCAAAACATATTTTTTTTTCCCATTTTTTTATTTTTTTCAAAATCTCAGTTAATTCTTCAGTTGAACTTAAATACCACGAACAATGAGACAAGACAATATAATCAAATGCTTTCGTTGGAAAATCAAATTGAGGTGATAATAAGTCAATTTCAAAATCCATTTGTATTTGATTTCCTATTGATGAATTCAGTAAATGATCCGCTGCTTCACCTAAAGTTGTTGGACTTCCATAATCCCTTGACCCTTTATCAATTCCATGAACGAATCCATTTTTACCAACAGTATATGCCAGTACTGCCGTTGTATCCCCTTGTCCACATCCTATTTCTAACACCTTACTTCCTTCTTTAATATTCCAAAAATTTACTAGTTTAAATCGATGTTCAGTTTGGATACTTTGTATGTTGGACATGTCATTATTTGATGTCATACATTTTACAACAGAATCGATTTTGGCTTGCAACATAAGCCCTCCTTTTCATCAAATATAAATAATGGACTGTTTTCACATAAACAGCCCACTTAACATCATTTTGTTAGTCTAATTTAAATGAAACTTCACCTACACCCATATCCATATCAACAGTTAACGTTTCTTTACCACTTTCATAAGCTTCATTTACATAAACACCATTGCCTTTGGAAATAAAATCGACAACGTTTGCTTTCCCAATTCCTTTATTTGAGTGTATTTTCACGCCGATGTCTGAGGGTAAAATAATTGTTGTTTTTCCAATACCCGTTTCGATTTTTGTATTAAAACTATGATTCCAGTCTCCACCTAAGTCAACTGTAAGTTCTCCTACTCCATTTTCAATATCCAATGAGTTAAGATCCAATCCTTTCAAATCAAGATCTGTTTTTGAAGCTCCTGCATTAACATCTAAATCTAAAGGAATTTGATCCGTGAGCGTTAAGTTCCATTCATTTTTAAATTTACCAATCTTCATATTTGGCAATTTATGTTTACCTTGTTCGATCTTCACTTTACCTTTGGACCCATTCAATTTGTAAGATATTTCAGGCTTAAGTGGTTTATGACTATATTCGGCAATTCCTTCTACCCACTCATTTCCGCCTTTCTTAACATTCAACTTCCCTGCACCTAAGTCCACCTTAACGTCCAATGATTTTGCGTTATCTTTTTCAATTGAGAATAACTCTTCTTTTACTTTTCCATTTGTAAACATATTACAACCTGTTGTCACAACTAGTGTCGCACCCACTAAAACAGCAATAAAAAATGATTTTTTCATTTTATAGCCTCCATAAATAAGATTTCTCATACTCTTATTTTATGGATATCAGCTTTATTAGATAATGACCTTACGCATTAAATAAAATCAGACCTTAGTATGAAATCGTAAAAACCGACTGATTTAAATAGGATCAAGTAACAAAAATTAACTCTTCATTAATGTATTAAAAGTAGAATCGCTTCTTCATTGCTAGCTGCTATTTGATAAAATTTAACTAATTCTACATAATGTTCCATTAAATAATCTCGATCCTCTTCAGTCCAGTTACCGTCCGATGGATAAATTTCTTCTTTGTTTATTTTTTCTAAATGAAATCTAGAAGTTAATTCACTTACTGAAATACTTGATAATTCGCGGTGAATTTCGATCACTTTACTTGCCGGTAAAAATCGTAATGGTCCATACCCCTGATCTTCACCTATTTCTTCTCCACCTAAAATAGCCTGTCCAGCTAATGATTGATTTGCCGTTTCAAAGCTCGCATCTCCAGTAAGTAGAAAATTAATCCCATGCCAGGATTTATCAATGTCTAACTCAGTATCTTGAATCTCTTGTGATTCATACAGTATTTCGTCAATATCATCTATGTTTGACATAATTGTTTGAAGCATACTATTAGAAACTCTATAAAAACTAGCACTCATTCCCATCGTCTAATCCTCCTGAACTTTAAATATAGTACATTCATACTTTTTTACTATTCACTAGATTGTTAATTTCGTATTTGTTATTAAAATTCCTTCTTCCATAAGTAAGATTGCAATGAAAAAAAACATTGTGTTTATAACAACCGATTTTCGTTTGAAGTAAGTAACATATCAAAGTTACGCCAAATTATCTTCTGTTTAGAATGCGTTAATTTCCACTCCAGGATACTCGCTTTCCGTGGGACGTGCTCTGAGGAGCCTCCTCGTCACATTCGCTCCTGTGGGGTCTCCCTATCCCGCATATATCCCACAGGAGTCGAGCACCTTCCGCTTTATGTGTTAAAGTGGGGACTCTATGAGAATCTATCTTATTACTAATTACATCTAATACTCTTAAAATAGAATGATTCTACTTTTTTCTATTGTCGGAGTTACCGTTTTCTTGCAAAAAAAAGAACCAAATCAATTGTGATTCGGTCTTCTTATTACTTAATCTAACTATATTTTTGTACGCTTAAACCGAACTTGTTATTTAATTAACGATGTATTTAAGTTTATCGTACTCATATGCCTTATAACCATTTGAACCAATTCTTTTTATATCCTTTTGGATTGATTGGATCATCTAGCGCTAACGGTTTCGTTTCTTTTGTATGAATTGAATCATCTACTATAATATGTTTAGTAGAATCTAAATGCACACTATTGATCAATAAAATTGTAATAAAACTTAACAATACAATGAGTTTCTTCATCATTAAATTCCTTTCTTATTTAATATTGAAAGCAATATGGAATTATACTCTTGTAGTAAAATGTTTTGTTCTTCTATTTTACAATTTTCTTTGTAAAAGTCATTAATAATTTTATAATATTTAATTAATTTAT
>NZ_JBALMS010000067.1:0-5458 GCF_036962205.1 Bacillus sp. JJ664
CTACAAAATGTGTATAATATTCAATTCATAAATTATTTCATTATACTAATTTGTTCTTTAACAACAACATCGACTACTCTAGATCCTTCATAATAAAAAGCATGATGATACATTTTAACGTCATTTAATAGTATAGGAAGAAAATATGGTATACATTCTCCAACCCCTTCATTTCGCTTGTCTGTCACCCAATCTATCAGCTTCCAGTCTAATATACCTTCATCCGTTTTTATAGGGGTGTTGTAATGCAGATCTTCAGCAACATCAGCTTTGAAAATATACATCCCACCAAAAACATGATCTTTTTCCTGCCACGTGACTAATCCTTTATGTGTAATTTGATCTAATTCTATGAATAACCCAGTTTCTTCTAATATCTCCCTTTGTACCGATTCTTCTATTGTTTCATTCATTTCAATCTTTCCTCCAACACCATTCCAGATTCCCATTGTTGGAGCTTTGAATCTATTTAACATTAATAATTCCGATTTCCGCTGTATAAAACATAATGTATATTTCAAGATTGACACGAGCCTTTCAATGATTAGTTTCGTTCTTTTTCACTTATTATGGCATAATTTGCTATTAATTTGTCAGCTAAATTAACTTTACTAATTATTTAGAATATTTTAAAATTTATTATATAAATGATATTGGAGGGGTATAAGTGGACCAATCAAATGTAATTGATTTAAATCAATATCGAAAATTACGCAAACACAGAATAGGCTCCTTTGCATTTCGAGCAGATCATGATGAATCAGTACATATTGATGCACTTATGCTTCTAATCGTTACATGTTCCATTGGAATCATATCTTTTTTTCTTATATTGTATATTATTTTTAATATTTTCAATTAAAAATCTAAGCTACATAAAAAAGTACAAAATGCTGAGCATTTTGTACTTTTCTTTTTTAGACTTGTTCGCAATATTGGTCAAAATAGTATTGAAGTTTTTGAATAACTTGCACTGGATCATGTCCCTCTATTTCATGACGTTCTACCATTGCAACTAGTTCACCGTCTTTTAACAAAGCAAATGAAGGTGATGATGGCGCTTTACCTGTGAAATACTCACGAGCTTTTGCTGTTGCTTCTTTATCTTGCCCTGCAAATACTGTAACAAGTTGGTCAGGTCTTGCATCATAATGAACGGCATGTGAAGCAGCAGGACGTGCAATCCCCCCAGCACAACCACATACTGAGTTTACCATAACTAAAGTTGTTCCCTTCTTTACAAGAGCTTCATCTACTTCTTCTGGTGTTTTTAATTCTGTATACCCAGCTGCT
Organism: Bacillus sp. JJ664; assembly: GCF_036962205.1. Classification (NCBI taxonomy): domain Bacteria; kingdom Bacillati; phylum Bacillota; class Bacilli; order Caryophanales; family Bacillaceae; genus Bacillus; species Bacillus sp. JJ664. Next base: position 1,294 of record NZ_JBALMS010000067.1, read on the forward strand.
GAAATTTCTTGACGCGCAGTATGAACAACATCATTCATAAAAAAATTAAAATTCATATTCATATTTATCTACCCCTTATATACTTTTCTTCATCTTACCAATTGATCGTCTCATTATTCAAGCTTTTGAACTCGAATATTTATTTGTTGAAGGAACGAATGATCTTTACAACAACATCTTGCATATCAATCCCTTTATTCATAAATTCTTCTTCGCATTCCATTAGTTTTGTTTTAACATTTTCATTGTTAAAAAATGATTGAATGACTCGATCTTTTACTGAACGATGAAACCATTTTCTATTTTGTTGTATCCTTAGATTAGAATGATAACTATTCATATTCATCAATTCTAAAAACAGATTGGTCTTTCGTAAAAATTCACTCATGCCTAGACCGGATTCCGTCGAAGTGGGCATAACTACCTGTTTCCAGTTAGGCGTTGGTGAAGAGACAAGTTTCATCGTCTGTTTCATTAATGAGGCCGTATACTTTGTAAGTTCAATTAACTCCCCATCACATTTATTAATCACAACGAAGTCGACAAGTTCTAGTATGCCTCTTTTAATGCCTTGTAAATCATCGCCACCTCTAGCCAATGTTAATAAAACCATACAATCAACATGCTCTCTAATACTTCCTTCGCTTTGACCGATTCCGACCGTTTCAATTAATGTATAATCAAAACCAGCAGCTTCACATAATAGTATGGTTTCATACGTATTAGCATGTACTCCCCCAATCGTTCCGTTCGATGGAGAAGGTCTTATAAATGCAAGTGGGTGATGTAATAATTCTGTCATTCGTGTCGAGTCTCCAAGTATGCTCCCACCGGTAATAGGACTACTAGGATCAATTGCTAAAACTGCAACTTTTTTACCAGACTCACATAAATCTTTACCGAAATATTCTATAAATGAACTTTTACCAGCTCCAGGAATACCAGTAAATCCGATTCTAAAACTCTTTCCTGTATAAGGTAGAATTTTACCAATCAATTCATTTACAAACATCTTATCATCATACTTTTGACTTTCAACTAAAGTAATCGTTTTTGCAAGAGTTGTCAAATCGCCAGAAAGAATTCGATTAATCGTTTCTTGAATAGATAACCGTCTTCCATTCATTTGATTAATCCTCTTTAGATAAACAGTTTAGAATCTTTTCCGCAGCCTCGGTTAATACTGTTCCTGGCCCAAAAATCGCACTTGCGCCATTATTTAGTAAGAAATCATAATCCTTTTCTGGGACAACTCCACCTACAAAAATCGTCATGTCATCTCTTCCTAATTTTTTCAACTCATCTCTTAATAGGGGCAATAATTCTTTATGCCCACCAGCTAAAGAGCTCATCGCAACACAATGAACGTCAAATAAAACCGCTGCCTTTGCTACTTCAGCAGGAGTTTGGAATAGTGGACCAACATCCACATCAAATCCAAAATCGGCATAAGCAGAAGCTACTACTTTAATCCCGCGATCGTGACCATCCTGACCTATTTTCGCCATAAAAATCCTTGGACGGCGTCCTTCTTTTTCTGTAAACTCAGCTACTAAATTTTGAATACGCTTTACTTCATCTTCGTTTTTATGCACAGACGAGTACACCCCTGTCACAGTTTCTACCTTCGCAATATGTCTTGGCGCATATTTTTCAATCGAAGCAGATATTTCACCTAGTGTCGCACGTACTTTTGCACATTGAATAGCGATTTCAAGTAAATTTCCTTCTCCTGTTTTTACACAGTTCTCTAATGTTTCTAGCCAGTATTCAACCTCTTTTGTATTCCTGCTTTCTTTCAGTTGTTTTAATTGATTTAGTTGCTGTTCTCTTACTTCATTGGCATTAACGGACAATACATCTTCAATTTCTTCCTCATCTATACTAAAACGGTTCACACCGATAATGACATCTTCTCCACTATCTATTTTCGCTTGTTTTGCGATTGCAGCTTCTTCTATTCTCATTTTCGGAATCCCTTTTTCAATCGCTTGTACCATACCGCCCAATTCTTCTATTTCTTTCATATATACCCATGCTTTTTGAACTAATTCGTATGTTAACTCTTCTATTTTATGAGAACCTCCAAATGGGTCAACAACATTAGTCAACCCACATTCATGTTGTAAAATTAATTGTGTATTTCTTGCAATTGAAGCCGAATTCGGTGTTGGAAGAGCAATTGCTTCATCAAAGGCATTTGTATGTAATGATTGTGTTTGTCCGAATACCGCAGCGAGTGCTTCAATCGTTGTTCTAGCAATATTGTTCATCGGATCTTGTTTTGTTAAACTCCATCCAGAAGTTTGACAATGTGCTCTAAGCATATAACTCTTTTTATTTTTCGGATTAAATTGGAGCATCATTTGTGCCCAAAGAAGTCGTCCCGCTCTTAATTTAGCAATTTCTGTTACAAAATCCATTCCAATTCCCCAAAAAAAGGATAATCGTGGAGCAAACTCATCAACAGTTAGACCTGCTTCTAATCCAGTTTTTACATACTCTATACCGTTTAAGATTGTATAAGCTAACTCTATTTCAGTTGACGCTCCTGCTTCTTGCATATGATAACCAGAAATGCTAATCGGGTTAAATTTCGGCATGTTTTTTGAGCAATACGAAAATATATCACCGATTATTCGCATTGACATTTTCGGAGCATATATATATGTGTTTCTTACCATATATTCTTTTAGTATGTCATTTTGAATCGTACCGGTGAGTTTAACTGTATCTACCCCTTGCTCATTTGCTGCAACAATATAAAACGCTAAAATTGGAAGTACTGCGCCATTCATTGTCATTGATACAGAAATATCTTGTAATGGAATTCCGTCAAACAGTACTTTCATATCCTCTACTGAGTCAATAGCCACTCCTGCTTTACCAACATCCCCAACAACTCGATCGTGATCAGAATCATAACCTCTATGTGTTGGTAAATCGAAAGCAACTGACAACCCTTTTTGACCTTTTGCTAAATTTTGTTTATAGAAAGTATTACTATCTTTCGCCGTTGAGAATCCTGCATATTGTCTAATTGTCCAAGGTTGTGTAACATACATTAATGGATAAGGTCCTCTTACAAATGGAACTTGACCAGGATATGATTTTGGAATATTCATTTCTAGATGTAGATTAGGTGTCGCTACGGGAAAAGGTTTCTTATGAAAGGTCTTTCTCATTTTTGCACCTCGATCTTCATTAATTCATTAATTAGATTTGGTAAATGGGTTATTTCAGACATAGAATACTGATCATCGTCACTTACTTCTTCTACTACTCTAACGATTATTTTCTTTGGATTCATTAATTGAAAAAAATTCACTTTCTTTTCATCACCAGCGATAAATAAAACATCAGCATCAATTTTGTTTTTTAATCCGATTGAGTGTAACGTAAAAAGAATATTTTTCATCAAGTCTTCTTCCTGTTCACTTGCCCCTTCAAGAATCAAACAATCCCAACTTGCATTTAGTAGTTGATGACATTTTTCAATCCAATTACTAAAATGATAGATTTCTGGATCATGATTTAATTCGTCTTGATCTTTTCCATTATATTTATTCGGTTCATGTCTCCGGTACGAATTTAATCCTACAAGCTTCACTTGACCTAACATCATTTTTTCAATCGATTTCTCTCTTTCAACCGCAATCTCTTTTTCTAATTCACCTGATTCAATATATTCTTTATAGCCACCATTGCTTTCGACTTGTAAAAAGAGATCCCAAGCACCCACACACAGTTCTTGCGTCAATTCCTCCAAATAATAGCAACCTTTTACAATATTGCCGAATTCTTTTAATTTACTTTCATAGTTCAATAAATGAAAAATATTTTCTGACCATCTCTTAGCATCCTCGGTATTTTCATATGGAATCAATTCTATGAAATTGGCCTCCCCAATCATGCCTGCAATCACTTCTACTGTTTTTCTAATTAAATTTAATTGAGGTTCCTCTTTCGTAATCGTTCTTGTCGAAGTCACCGCTTTAATCGGTATGTCAATTGCAATATCCTCTTCAGTCATAAACTCTCTTAATATAGTCGGCAGTAACAAACGGAAAACTTGTAATTTTGAAATAGATCCGAAAAAATCTGTATCAATATAAACCTCTAATTGTAATTCCTTGATAAATTGGTCTAATTCATCATTTTCTTT
>NZ_JBALMS010000067.1:5487-23327 GCF_036962205.1 Bacillus sp. JJ664
GTAAAATATCAGATAATATTGCTAATGTATAACCAATTTCTTGTATCAAGCTTGCACCTTTTTGATGAAATTCCTTTGTAGAAACAAAAAATAGCCTTTCACTTTTTTCTTCTATTAATTGAACACTTTTCGTGTCATTTATGAAAGATAATATATTATTTTGATTCTCATAATATAGTGGCTTAATCGTGATTTGTGTATATAGTTCCTTAACATAACATTCTAAGTCCATTGGAATTGACTTGATCCAGTCAGAAGCAGTAGCTTGGAATAAATTTGAATTTAATAGGAGTTTGTCCACTTTAGTCCCTCCAGTACAGTGTTTATTACCATATGTATGAAGGTACTCACCAAAGCAGACTAGAAAGGATAAAAATGAAAAAAAAAACCGCTATTAATAGCGGTTACAGCCTGGTCACAAACACTCGCCTTCTTCCTTGTTCATTACCGTCTAGGTAACCCATCATTACGCTTTTACGGCACGAAGAAGAAACGTTATTACGTTTTCAAATCAGTTTCTCTATTCATTTAAACAAACTCTATCTAAAGCGATTTAAGAATTAACTGTTAATTTAGAACTACTTTGCATTTCGACTTTTTTTCTTTTTTGAAAAAGCCGGTTCACAAATAACATCATTGGGAAGCTAAAAAATGCAATTATACTAATTAAAATAAATGCATATCCACCTTTTCCATACCCAAAATAGGATAATAAACTTCCTCCTAGTGCTGGACCAAATACGAAACCAAACTTCGAAAAGCCCATTGCACCAAAGTAAGTTCCTTTTAATTCTTCTGGAGCAAGTTGATCTACAAATACATCAGTAAAGGTAAATGCAAATATTTCTCCGATTGTAAAAATAATCATAACAATTGCTAAAAAGTAAAAATTCGTAAATATGCCAAATCCAGCGACTGATAGACTGACAATAATATTCCCAATCATCATTGATACAGTTGGTGGGAAATTTTTCATTCGACTGACAATTGGAAACTGTAGTAAAACGACTGTTACAGCATTTATTGTTGTTAAGTAAGCATATAGCTTTATTCCTTCATGGAATTGTGGCGCATTTGCAAAGTATTGAGACATTGTAGAGAAACTTTGTGAATAGCCAAGTCCGTAAATACAAATAGTCAGTATAGTCAATGCAAAAACAACATCTTTACGTAAAATCGATAATGATTCTTTCATAGAGACCTTGTGTCCACTTGAAGTAGATTGATTTTCATCAATCTTGTATTTCGATAGCATATAGAATAATGTAATTCCATAGAAAAAATAAACAATACCTGATAAAACAAATGGTAAAGTGCTATGTGAGCTTCCAAGATACAACCCTACTAATGGCCCTACTGCTACACCAACATTGATCGCAGCATATCTCAAATTAAATACTAGAAGCTTTGATTTTTCATCTGTTAAATCAGAAAGTAAAGCTCTTGAAGATGGTTCAAAAAAAGATGAGCATATATTTAGAATCGAATTAAGGATAAAAAACCAACCAAAACTATCCCCTAATCCAAATCCTATCAAGGTCAGAGACCAAAGAAAAATACTAGTAAGTAGAATCTTCTTTCTTCCAATTCTATCTGAAAGTGATCCCCCTATGAAACTAAAAAACACGCCTAAAAATGCAGATACCGTTAACATAATCCCAACCATCGCTGGCGAAATATGCTTTTCAGAAGTTAAGTATATCGCCAAGAACGGCATACTCACTGTACTAGCAAAACGTACAAATAATGTTCCTATCACGATATTCCAAGCAACTGGATGTACCGCTGATAAATTTTTAAACATCTTATTCCCCCCTATTCCTAAGATGTCACATATTTTAAAATTATCTTACAAATGTTAAGTTTTATCAAGTTTTTTAGACTAATTAGTCATTTTTAAATATTGACTACTTATCATGACTTTCCAGCAACTCTTTGCTTTACTTACTCACGATTGAAATGAACGAAAAAGAAACCGAAAAATCGATAAGCCAATAAAAAATAGCAACCAATTAAATGTTAATTAGTTGCCACTATGTATGGTATTCTATTTATCGCACTTTGCCAAACAAGTTTAAGTCATTTATGATTTATTTTTTTCACTTAATTTCATATGTCTATACATATTGTCTTTAAAGATACCCATAAATCGATTTGAACTATTATCGATCACTTCAAATCCATATTTATTGTATAAAGTATGCGCATCCTTTGTCCCTAACATAAACACTCTCACTGTAGTTAGCTTCTCATATTTCATAATTTCTTCCATTAACCACTTTGATAGACCTAAGTTTCTATATGCTGGTAGTACAAATACATCCGCTAGATAGGCAAATGTTACGCCATCAGATATTACCCGAGCAAACCCGACTTGACGGGAATTGGTACTACTTGGCTCATCAGCATAAATACCAAAGCAAAAAGATCCATCTATAAATTTTTCAACAAATTCATATGGAATATCATTTGCCCAATATGAATCACGGTCTAGAAATTGATGAATAATATCTTTGTCTAAAAATTCTTTATTAGTCGATATGTAAAAGCCATTTTGCTCAGCAAGCATTGTATCACTCCTCTTAAAACCTTTTATTCAGAATAATATAATTATACAAATTATTCTATCATTTAGAATCAAAGAATGAATGATTATTGCCATATAAAAAAACCTTACTTCAATAATGAAGTAAGGTTTTTCATTTATTAATATACGCTTGTATTTTCTTTTGTCGTATTTTCTAGGATTTCTTTTACTCTTCCTAAGAATTTACCACAGATAAATCCATCAAGCACTCTGTGGTCAAGTGATAAGCATAAATTAACCATATCACGAACACCAATCATGCCATTTACAACGGCAGGACGTTTTACGATGCTTTCAATTTGAAGAATCGCTGCTTGTGGATAGTTAATAATACCAGCACTTTGTACACTTCCAAATGAACCAGTATTATTTACAGTAAACGTACCACCTTGCATTTCTTCAGATTTTAACTTACCTGTACGTACTTTTTGTGCAAGCTCAGTAATTTCACGAGCAATGCCTTTAATTGTCTTCTCATCAGCATTTTTAATAACTGGAACAAATAATGCATCATCTGTAGCTACTGCAATCGATAAGTTAATATCTTTCTTTTGAATGATTTTGTCTCCAGCCCACATTGAGTTAATTTGTGGATATTCTTTTAATGCTTGCGCAACTGCTTTTACGAAGAATGCAAAGAAAGTTAATGGGAAGCCTTCTTTTTGTTTAAATGAAGCCTTCAAGCTATTACGGTAATTCACTAAGTTTGTTACATCAACTTCAATCATCATCCAAGCATGTGGTGCCTCATGCTTACTACGAAGCATATTAGCAGCAATTGCTTTACGTACACCTGTAACAGGAATTTCGATATCTCCTACTGCAGAAGTAACTGGAACTGAAGGAGCAGCTGGTGTTTTTGCAACTTCAACAGAAGGAGCAGTCGCTTGTTGTGCTGGCTGTGAAACAACTTCAACTGAAACAGCTGGTGCAGTTGGAACTCCGTTTGCAATTGCATTTAAAACGTCTTTACGTGTTACACGCCCATTATTACCTGTACCAGGTATTAAAGATAAATCTAAATCGTTTTCTTGCGCTAAACGAAGAACTGCTGGAGAGAATCGAACTTTTCCAAACTCATCAGTTTTAGCAATTTCTCTAACCGGTGCTTTTTCAGGAGTTTGTGCTACTGGTGCAGCTACTGGTGCTGGAGCTGGTGCTTCAGCTGTTTTTACTTCTTCTACTGTTGTAGCAGCAACTTCACTTGTTGCCCCCTCAACTTCGATTGTACAAATGATTTCACCAACAGCTAGCGTTTCACCTTCACCAGCGATTAACTCCTTGATTACGCCAGTAAATGAAGAAGGTACTTCCGCATTTACTTTATCAGTCATTACTTCAGCTAATGGATCGTATTTATTCACACGATCTCCTACTTTTACTAACCAAGTACTAATCGTACCTTCTGTAACACTTTCACCTAATTGAGGCATTTTAATATTTTCAATCATAGGTCATGTCCCCCTTTTCAAAGCAGTGTGGTTAAAATGCTGCAAGCTCTCTTGCTGCTTTTTCAACTTTATCTGGATTTACCATAAAGAATTTTTCCATTGTAGGTGAATATGGCATTGCCGGTACATCTGGACCAGCAAGGCGAGCGATTGGCGCGTCTAAGTCAAATAAGCAATGCTCAGCAATGATCGCTGCAACTTCACTCATTATGCTTCCTTCTTTATTATCTTCAGTCACTAATAAAACTTTACCTGTTTTAGATGCAGCTTCGATAATTGATTCTTTATCTAATGGGTAAATTGTTCTTAAATCTAAAACGTGAACTGAAATGCCATCTTGTGCAAGTTTTTCAGCTGCTTGAAGTGCAAAATGTACACATAAACCGTAAGTAATGATTGTGATATCATCACCTTCACGTTTAACATCAGCTTTACCGATTGGTAAAACGTAATCAGTTTCAGGAACTTCACCTTTAATTAATCGATATGCACGTTTATGTTCAAAGAAGATAACTGGATCATTATCGCGAATTGCAGCTTTCAATAATCCTTTTACATCATAAGGAGTTGAAGGCATAACGATTTTTAATCCTGGCTGACCTGCAAATACTTTTTCAACTGATTGGGAATGATATAATGCACCGTGAACTCCACCACCATATGGTGCACGGATTGTGATTGGACAAGTCCAATCATTATTTGAACGATAACGAATTCTTGATGCTTCTGAAATAATTTGGTTGACTGCAGGCATAATGAAGTCAGCAAATTGCATTTCTGCAACTGGACGTAAGCCGTACATTGCAGCCCCAATACCAACACCCGCGATTGCAGATTCAGCAAGTGGTGTATCTAACACGCGCGCTTCACCAAATTGATCATAAAGTCCGTGAGTTGCTTTGAAAACTCCACCTTTTAAACCAACGTCTTCCCCTAATACGAACACTTTAGGATCGCGTTCCATTTCCTCTTTTAACGCTAATGTTACTGCATCTATATAAGAAATTACTGCCATATTGTCCTACCCCCTATTATTGTTCTTCGTAAACATACTTCAATGCGTGCTCTGCCGCAGCATATGGAGCGTTTTCTGCATAGTCTGTCGCTTCATCAACAATAGCTCTAATTTTTGAATCCATCTCATTTTCGATGTCTTCTGTCAGTACGCCAACTTCACGAAGATAAATAGCAAATGTATATAAACAATCTTTACTTTTTGCCTCTTCTACTTCTTCACGTGAACGGTAAATACGATCATCATCATCACTTGAGTGAGCAGTTAAACGATAAGAAACTGCTTCAATTAATGTTGGTCCTTCACCACGACGAGCACGGTCTGCTGCTTCTTTCGTAACGCGGTATACTTCTAAAGGATCGTTTCCATCTACAGTAAATCCAGGCATGCCGTAACCAATTGCACGATCAGAAACATTTTCACAAGCTAATTGTTTCTCGATAGGTACTGAAATTGCATATTTATTATTTTCACACATGAAAATGACTGGTAACTTATGTACACCAGCAAAGTTAGCTCCTTCATGGAAATCACCTTGGTTAGATGAACCTTCACCAAATGAAACCCAAGATACGATATCTTTACCTTCCATTTTTGCAGCTAATGAAACACCAACAGCATGTGGTACTTGAGTAGTAACTGGTGATGAACCTGTCACAATACGATTTTTCTTTTGTCCAAAATGTCCAGGCATTTGACGACCACCTGAGTTTGGATCTTCTGCTTTTGCGAATCCTGATAACATTAATTCTTTTGCAGTCATACCAAATTGTAAAACAACACCCATATCACGGTAATATGGAAGAACATAGTCCTTTGTATTATCTAAAGCATAAGCTGCTCCAACTTGAGCCGCCTCTTGGCCTTGACAAGAAATAACAAACGGAATTTTACCAGCACGATTTAATAACCACATACGCTCATCAATACGACGCGCTAATAGCATTGTTTCATACATGTTTAGCACATCATCATTTGATAAACCTAGTTGATCATGACGATTTGAAGCTGTAACCTTTTCCATAAACATCCCCCTAGCTTTGTTAGCTCCACGAATGGAAGCGATTGTAAAAATGTATTCATTGTATCCTATTCATCGTTTAAAAATGTGAAATGCAGAAGTTTTTTCTACATTTCACATTTGAAAGTTAAATTATGAGTGTATTGCTAAGCCTTCTACTGCAAGTGCAGCTTCACCAATTGCTTCTGATAAAGAAGGATGAGGGTGAATAGTATGTGAAATTTCCCAAGGTGTTGCATCTAATACTCTTGCTAAACCTGCTTCAGAAATCATATCTGTCACATGAGGTCCAATCATATGAACGCCCAATAGATCATTTGTATTTTCATCAACAACTAATTTAACAAATCCATCATGCTCACCGTAAACAAGCGCTTTACCGATTGCACGGAAAGAGAACTTACCAGTTTTAACTGCAAATCCTTGTTCCTTTGCTTCACGTTCAGTTAATCCAACTGAAGCTACTTCTGGATTACTATACACACACTTACTTACCATTGTAGGATCTAATTTGTGTGGAGTTTTGCCAAAAATGTGCTCAACTGCAATCGTTCCTTCTCTAGAAGCAACATGTGCAAGTTGTAATCCACCGATTACATCTCCAATAGCGTAAATATGAGATTCCTTTGTTTGATAGAAATCATTTGTTTGAATAAAACCGTTTTCGATTACGATGTCAGTATTCTCAATTCCAATACCTTCAACATTTGCTTGACGACCAACTGAAACTAACATTTTTTCAGCTGTAAATGACTTTTCATTATCCTTGTGTAATGCAGAAATCGTAACGCCATTATCAATTACTAATGATTCAGCTAATACTTTCGCATCAGTTACAAGTTTAATGCCTTTTTTCTTTAATAATCTCGTCATTTCTTTTGAAATCTCTTCGTCTTCTAGCGGTAAAACACGTGGGCTATATTCAATAACCGTTACGTCTACTCCAAAATCAGCTAACATAGATGCCCACTCAATACCAATTACGCCGCCACCAACTATGATAATTGACTTTGGTAATGATTCCATTTTTAATGCTTCATCAGATGACATGACAAATTCGCCATCAATTGTTAAACCCGGTAATGATCTTGGTCTTGATCCAGTTGCAATTAACACGTTTTTAGGAATCAACATTTCATTTTCACTACCATCATTCATTTCCACAGAAATTGTCCCTGGCATTGGTGAAAAGATTGAAGGTCCTAAAATACGGCCTAAACCACTATATACATCAATTTTCCCTTGCTTCATTAAGTGTTCAACACCTTTATGAAGTTGGTCAACTATATTATCTTTACGTTGTTGAACTTTACTAAAGTTTAAAGTGACTCCAGAAGTTTCTACTCCAAACTCTTCACTCTTTTTAGCAGTTGAATATACTTCTGCGCTACGTAATAATGCTTTACTTGGGATACAACCAGCGTGTAAGCAAGTTCCGCCTAATTTGTTTTTTTCTACAACTGCTACTTTTAAACCTAATTGAGAGGCGCGAATAGCTGCTACATAACCACCAGTACCGCCACCGAGTACGACTAAATCATATTCTGTTGCCATGATATTCTCCTCTTTATACGAAAGATTTTACTGCGAATTCCCCAGGATAAATTTTAGCTTCTTCTTCGTCACGTAGAACACGTAATGCGCCTTCGCAAAGTGCTTGAAGCTCGTTTTCACCTGGCAATACAATAACTCGTGCCATCCATTTAACACGTTTCGTGATTTCATTTACAATAAAATCACTATATGCGATTCCACCTGTTAAGATGATTGCATCAATATCACCTTCTAATACAGCTGCGGCACTGCCAATTTCTTTTGCAACTTGGTAAGCCATTGCTTCATATACTAATGCAGCTTTTTCATCACCTTGGTCAATCATGTTTTCAACTTTAATTGCATCTGCAGTACCAAGATAACTTACGAGTCCACCTTGACCTACGATCATTTTTTGTACTTCATTAATATAGTAATCGCCAGAGTAACAAATTTTTATTAAATCTCCAACTGGAACTGTTCCTGTTCTTTCTGGACTGAAAGGACCTTCACCATCTAACCCGTTATTTACATCGATTACTCGACCTTTTTTATGAGCTCCGACAGTTATACCGCCGCCCATGTGGGCTACAATCACATTTAATTCGTTATATGGTTGATTTAATTGTTTTGCTACTTTTCGTGCGACAGATTTTTGGTTTAAAGCATGGAAAATACTTCTACGATCCACCATTGCAAGCCCGCTGACTCTTGCGACTGGTTGTAATTCATCTACTACAACTGGATCTACGATAAACGAAGGAATATTTAAGCCTTGTGCAATTTCATTTGCGATAATGCCCCCTAAATTAGAAGCATGCTGGCCACTATAGCCTTTTCTTAAATCTTCAAGCATTACATCGTTTACAGAGTAAGTACCACCTTCGATTGGTCTTAATAATCCACCTCGACCACATACAGCACTTAATTTAGAAATGTTAATTCCTTCTTTGTGCAAAACTTCCAAAATAACATGTTTTCTAAATTCGTATTGATCAATGATTGATGAGTATTGATTTAACTCTTCATCTTCATGACGGATTGTTTGTTCAAAAATTGGTTTTTCATCATCGAATACACCAACCTTTGTCGATGTGCTGCCTGGGTTAATTACTAATATGCGATGCATTGCCAACACTCTACCTCCTAATATTTAAAGCAATATCGTAACTATATATTTGATTACCTTACCTTTATAGCTAGAAAGAAAGAGCAAAATACACTCTTTCTTTCTAGCTTAAAAATAAAGGACTACATTATTTATTGTAAATTTTAACTTATCTTCTGCTTAAGATGTGGTGTCCATTTTGTAAAAATTGGCTACGAGATTTTGCCATACGTGCAATACGCTCTTCAGCTAAACGGTCAGCAGCTAAATATGTTGGGATACCATCACGTTTTGAAATTTCAATAACTTTTGCAATGTTATCGTAAACACCTTCAACTTTTTTCATTGCGCGTTCGCGGTTGTAACCATATAATTCGTCCGCTACGTTAATTACGCCACCTGCGTTAATTACGTAATCTGGAGCATAAACAATACCTAATTCATGAATTAGATCACCATGTCGAGTTTCTTTTAATTGGTTATTAGCAGCACCTGCAATAACTTTCGCTTTTAATTGTGGAATTGTTTTATCATTAATTGTTGCTCCTAATGCACATGGCGCATAAATATCACATTGAACATTGTAGATATCGTCTGGATCTACAGCTGTAGCACCAAACTCCTCAACAGCGCGTTGAACTGACTCTTTATTGATATCAGTTACGATTAATTGAGCTCCTTCTTCATGTAGATATCTACATAAATTGAAAGCAACATTTCCTACACCCTGTACAGCAATTACTTTACCTTCTAGGCTATCAGTTCCAAAAGCTTCTTTTGCAGCAGCCTTCATACCACGGTAAACACCAAATGCAGTCACAGGTGAAGGATTACCTGAAGAGCCAAATGAAGGTGAAATACCTGTTACATAATTAGTTTCTTCATGAATTAAGTCCATGTCAGCAACTGTTGTACCAACATCTTCTGCAGTTATATAACGACCATTTAATCCTTGAATATAACGACCAAATGCTCTAAACATTTCTTCATTTTTATCTTTACGTGGGTCTCCGATAATAACAGTTTTACCACCACCAAGGTTTAAACCAGCAGCAGCATTTTTATATGTCATACCTTTAGCTAAACGTAGAGCGTCTTCAATAGCTGCTTCTTCTGATTCATAAGTCCACATTCTTGTTCCACCTAATGCTGGACCTAAAGTTGTATCATGTATAGCGATAATCGCTTTTAATCCTGATTCTTTATCTTGGCAAAAAACAACTTGTTCATAATCGTAAGTTTCTAAGTATTTGAAGATTTCCATGTACTAACAGCTCCCTTAATTTTGAGTAAGTTTTATGAATTACATATAGCTAAAGCTAATGAATATAATTTTGTCTTCGCAGAGTCAGAACGTGATGTTAACACAATCGGTGCCTTTGCTCCTGCGATTAACGCAGCCACTTCAGCATTTGCCATAAAGACTAACGATTTATATAAAATATTTCCCGTTTCGATTGTAGGTACTAATAAAATATCAGCTTGACCTGCTACTTCACCTGTTAAACCTTTATGTTGTGCTGCTTCAACCGAAATTGCATTATCAAGTGCTAACGGTCCGTCAACTACACAATTTTTAATTTGCCCTCTTGCGTTCATAACTGTTAATGATGCAGCGTCAATCGTAGCTTGCATTGCAGGATTTACAACTTCAACCGCAGCTAATACTGCAACTTTAGGGGTTTTTATTCCTACTTTTCTCGCTATATTAACACTATTCTCAATTATTTTTGCTTTTTGTTCTAATGTAGGTGCAATGTTCATGGCAGCATCTGTCACAATTACAGCTTTTTCTCTACCAGGTACTTCAAACATCGCAACATGTGATAGAACACCTTTATCTCTTAATCCATATTCTTTATTCAAAACTTCTTTTAGAAGTATTGATGTCGAAAGATTTCCTTTCATGACAATAGAAGCATTTTCTAATCTTACAGCTTCTACAGCAAGTTTTGCAGCTTGTTGCATTGAATCAGCATGAACAATTTTCAGTCGATTAGCATAGTCCTTATTCATTAAAAGATCTACATACATCTCATGAATAGCGTGTTCATTACCGAAAAGTAAAAAGTTTGCTAAGTCATTTTCTAAAGCTAATGTAACCGCTTCTTTCACTTCTAAATCTTCAGCGATCGCAACAGCTACAGTTTGTCTTGAATGACTTTTAGCTTGTAACATGATATCTGCTAAATTCATTGAAAGCCCTTCCTTTCATCCCCTACACTTAATATTAGCAATTAGCGTGCCAACTTTTATATAAAGGGAGAAATATTTAAAAAATAGTTGGAAAGTCTCATGAAAAGCCTTACATAATCAATATTCAAATAATTTGTTAGCACCAGGTACTAGGAAAAGCCACTAAATACATGATACACTATATTTGAAAAAAATAACAGATATTGTATGCAGAATAATTCATAGCACGCAAATTATTGCGTGCTATTTTTTGCATACTTATATTTATCGAGCTTATAATACAGATTTCTTACTGATATTCCTAACTCTTTAGCGGTTTTCGTTTTATTTCCATTATTTTTATTTAAAACCTGTTCTATCAATTCACCTTCAAAATTAATTACCATCTCATCAAGTGAGCCAATGTGATCATGATCTATTAACGGAACTTTCGGTTCAATTCCATTTTCTTGTTTCACCTGAGCAATGGAAGTAATATGTTCAGGTAACATTTGTTTCTCGTGTATTTTCATGAAAATAATTGCTCGTCCTAGTACATTTTCTAACTCTCTAACATTTCCCGGCCAATGATACGACTTTAATTTTTTAACAGCAGATGGTGAAATCTGATCTACATTTCGACCATAATCTTGATTTATTTTCGCCAATAATCTTTCACTAATTGGTAAAATGTCTTCCAATCTTTCTCTTAATGCTGGAATCGTAATAGGTAATTTATTTAAACGGTAATACAAATCCTCTCGAAACTTACCATCTCTAATCGCTTCTTCAAGATGTACGTTGGTTGCAGCGATGACACGTACATTAATAGGAATTGATTTCGTACCACCAACACGTCTGATTTCCTTCTCTTGTAGTACTCTCAATAGTTTGGCTTGCATAGCTGGTGATAATTCTCCAATTTCATCTAAGAAAATACTACCATTATTCGCTTCTTCAAAAAGACCTCTTTTGCCACCACGCTTTGCCCCTGAAAAAGCGCCTTCCTCATAGCCAAACAGTTCACTTTCCAATAAGGTTTCTGATATAGCTGCACAATTTACACGGACAAATTTATTATATTTTCGATCACTTTCATTATGAATCGCGTGCGCAAACAGTTCTTTCCCTGTTCCAGATTCACCTCTTAATAGCACAGTTGCAGGTGTACTAGCAGCTAACTTCGCTTGCATAATCGCTAATTGAATCCCTTCAGATTCTCCAGCTATATCTTCAAATGAATATTTTGCTTCTAAAGTTCTAATAATTTGACGAGCACGATGAAGTTCATTTGTTAATTGCGAGATTTCAGAAACATCATGAATAACACCAACGCTTCCTTTAAGTTGCCCATCAACGATTACTGGTGCAACATTTACCAAAACATCTCTATTTTGTTTACCAACTTTCATCCTTACACCACGTACCGCCTGTTTTGTTTTTAGCACTTTAACATGAACACTTTCACCTTCTGAAATATCAATCGTTGCATGTTGTCCGATTACTTGTTCACTCGTCAATCCAGTTAATCTGGTATAAGCAGGGTTAATGATCATCCCATTACCTAACTCATCCACTACTGAAATCGCTTCATCAGAACTTTGGATGACAGCCTCGAGCATGCTATATACTTCCTTTAAATTTGTAACTTCCTCTGCTAAGTTCAATACTTCCGTATCATCTTTAAATACTGCGATTGCTCCTTCAAGCTCTCCGTCATCACGAAAAATCGGAATTCTTGTTGTGAAAATCTTACTTCCATTAATTAATATATGTTCTTGGTTAATTTCTTTTTTCTTTGTTTGTAATACACGAGGTAATTTACTAGTCGGCACTACCTCAATAACGTCTCTTCCAATTGCATTTTCTTTATCTATTTGTAGAATATTTTCTGCAGATCGGTTAAAAAGTAATATCTTCCCCCATCGATCTACTACAATCATTCCATCATGAGTATTTTCAAGGATTAATTCTTGTTGTCTTTTCTTATTATTAATTAAATGAAACAAGGATTCTTTTTCTTGCACGAGATTTGCAATAATCTTCGCAACAGAGCCAGGAATCGCTAAAGTATGTTTTGCTTTATGTTTTAAAATTTCTTGATGTATTGATTCATCACCAGTTGTATCAAATACGACATCTATATCATTTTTTAAATGTTCTTTCCATTCTTTCAAAACAGGGATATGTAAACTATTAGCTAAATCGATACCTTTAGCTTCTTTAATAATATCTACTACTGCAACAATCTTAAATAAATCAGAATGCGAAAGTAGTTTTAAAACAGCCGTTCCACCAGTTCCCATCCCAATTATCATAACGTTTTGTTTCACATTCGTTCACCCACTAATTCCAACTAATTATGAAGCCATCATATCATTATATATACATACTTCCATTTGAGTCTATTTCTAAAGTCTTGACAACGCAATTCTAGTATACGATTATGAATAAAGAGAGAATTATACAACTTAATGATCATTTTTATTTTTAAACGGGGGCATCAAACAAAATGAGAGAATCCTTAACTAGAATGCTTGCATTTGTCGTTATACTTATACCCATATCTTTAGCAGTTATCGGAATTAAATTACTTCGAGATACATTGTTTTTAATTCATTCTTTCGGAATACCTTATCTACCACTTCAACTATTAATAGGATTAATATCTTTAGGTGCTGGGTTCTATTTAGTCGGAAGCTTCGTTCTATTTAGAGACCGTAAGCATGAAAAAGTTCAAGGAAGATTTTTAAAGAGAAAAGTTTAATTGTTTTAGACATAATAAAAGTGCTTACAAAAAAGTAAGCACTTTTTTATTTTAGATTTTTTCTCCTCTTAATTGAAATGCCAGTTCTGGGTAATCAGTAATGATTGCTGAACACTTCGCATCTATTAAACGTTTCATTATTTTTGCGTCATTTACTGTATACGGTCGAACAGCTACGTTATTTTTAAGAGTTTTTTCAATCAAATCATCTGTTATGATGCGATAATTTGGATGTATCGCTCTCGCTTTATAATCCTCAGCAATTTTCCATGGTTCTTTATTTCGTTTATTATATAGAACTGCAGTTTCAATATCCGGTGCCATTAAAGTAAACTTCAACATACTTTTATGATTGAATGAGGATAGCACAACTCTATTTTCCATTTCAAATGAACGAATTAAATTAATGACTCGTTCTTCTAAGCCATGATATTCTAATTTATCATTCTTTAATTCAACATTCACACTAAAGCTATTCCCTTGTGCCCATTCGAATACTTCTCTTAATGTGGGAATCGTGCAATTGTCGAATTGACCTTTAAATTTAAAACTAGCATCAAATTGTTTTAATTCCGATAAAGTATAGTCTTTTACATATCCTTTTCCATTTGTGGTTCGATTGATTGTTTCATCATGAATGACGACAATCTCTCCATCTTTTGACAGCTGGACATCTAATTCAATTCCATCTGCACCAAGTTTCTCACAAGCATGAAAAGATACCATCGTATTTTCTGGAAAAGTTCCCGCAGCTCCTCTATGTCCAATAATCGCGACCATCAAATACCCCCTGGATAAAATATGTACTTTCCTTCTTACCTTATTGTATACTAATTTTACGAAACAAAGGAGGGATAATATGCGTCCATTGCAAATTTCAGCAGAAACAGCAATCTTACTTTCAAAAAAATTAAATGTTCCTTTAGA
Organism: Bacillus sp. JJ664; assembly: GCF_036962205.1. Lineage (NCBI taxonomy): Bacteria > Bacillati > Bacillota > Bacilli > Caryophanales > Bacillaceae > Bacillus > Bacillus sp. JJ664. The sequence continues at coordinate 20,072 of NZ_JBALMS010000067.1, forward strand.
ACAAATTATGCATATGCCACAACACATATTAATGAAAAAGTTAATGGAATTAGACAAACAGGAACCTCAAACTGATGCAGAAGAAAAGTAATTTTTCAAAACCACAATTAGTGGTTTTTTTATTTTAATTCACAAATTAGTCAAAATGTAATGATAGATTAACCTTTTTTAACATTTTCTGACTTTCAATCACTTAAAAATTCAAGTAAAATGTAAAGTATTGTGAATAGACAAGATTTAATGGAGGTTCAAAACATGTTACCTGATTGGTTAATTGGATTCATCATGGGTTTAGTTGAAGGGTTAACGGAGTTTCTACCTGTTTCTTCAACTGGTCACATGATATTAGTTGCTGACTTGTTAAATTTTACTGGGACGAAAGCTACTGTATTTGAAGTAGTTGTTCAGCTTGGTTCAATATTAGCAGTTGTCGTTGTATTTTGGAAACGACTATGGTCAGTTCTTGGTGTGAAATCAGAAGGATATAGACAAACAAATTTAAATTTAGGTCATATTTTTATAGGAGCAATTCCAGCAGGTATCGTTGGTGTCATTTTCCACGACTTTATTAAAGACGTATTATTTTCACCTGAAACTGTAGTAATCGGTTTAGTAGCAGGTGGTATTTTATTAATTGTCGCTGAAAGAGTATCTAAACACCCTAGATCATCTGATTTGGATCATATCTCATATAAACAAGCTTTTATTATCGGATGCTTCCAAATGCTAGCGCTTTGGCCAGGCTTTTCACGTTCTGGTTCAACAATTGCCGGTGGATTATTATTTGGATTAGATCGAAAAACTTCAGCTGAATTCACATTTATCTTAGCAGTACCTATGATGATTGCAGCTAGTGGTTTAGATTTAATTAAAAATATGGATATTTTTAGTGCTTCAGATTTACCTTTATTTGCATCAGGCTTTATTACAGCGTTTATTGTTGCATTACTTGCGATTGTAACATTCTTAAAACTACTTGAAAAAGTAAAACTAACAGGCTTTGCTATTTACCGTTTTATCGTAGCAATTGCGTTTACAATCGTATTTATCTTCTAAAGACGAAAGGAACTTCACTTGGAAGTTCCTTTTTTTGTTTTATATATTATTGTAAATGGCTCTATGAACACTTGTTGATGCAAGTGCAGAACCTAGCCTTCTGACATGGAAAAAGGCTATTCGCACAACGTATACGAATAGCCTTTAATATATTTAAGTTAGTATTTTAAAAGTAAAATTGTTGTCTATTGGCGAAAGCCCTACCTCTCTTTCGCAATTCGGCTCCAGGGCCGTTCCATTAGGCAGCTTGTTTCACAACAATCTTCACTAACAGATACTACTACCTTTTTAGAACAGGTCGAAATAGCTAGCGCGTCATGGGTACGCCCAATTTTCTTCCAAATTCTCAAGTAATAACATCATATATTTTATTGTAACAGTGGCGCAGAGAATATTATAGCACAGTAAATTTTCAAAAGCAAATTCTTTTTTCAAAATTTAACGATGTCAAAATCCCTTCTCACTAAATACAATTAGCACCTGAAATTATTGCTGTAAGGTTAATAATCCTAAATTTATTTAATGAATATTTTACTTTTAAAATTACATAATAAACTTTGTACCTTGATCCCTGCATTAAGGAGATTTTTATGAATTTATTTTTGAAAGGAAGTAAAATGATTATGGGAATTTTAAGTGGAAATCCACAAGATGAGCCTTTACATTATGGTGAGGTATTTGCATTATGGACATCTATCTCAGTAGCAAAATTTAAATTAGATAGCTATCAAGTTTATATTAATCACACTGGTGATGGAGAGTTAAAAGAGTTTTTAAAACAAGTAATTGAAACTTCAATCAAACCATCAATTAAAGAACTAGAAGAAATATTATTACATAATGATATCGCAGTTCCTCCTACACCTGCAGAGCGACCTGAAGCAGATCTTGAACAAATTCCAGTAGGTGCAAGATTTCAAGATGCTCAAGTAGCTTATATGGTTGCTGCAGATATAGCTGGAACAGTTGTAGCATGTAGTCAAGGTGTTAGCCAATCAATTCGTGAAGATATTGGATTATTTTTTGCCCAAATGGGTGCAAAAAAAGCAAAAGACGGTGCAGCATTATTACAAATAATGAAAAATAAAGGCTGGTTAGTTCCTCCACCGCTTCACCATGAGACAAAACAACAATAGTATTTAATCCCCGATATGTTCATTCGGGGTTTTTTATTCGCAAATTATAGAGCCCAATAAATGTAAGATGAAAATAAAAACGTTGCCTTTAAAAGACAACGTTTTACTTTTTATAATTGCTATTGCGATAAATACCGATAATTTCTCGAAAAGTTAGTCGCTATAACGAATACATTCATCGGAAACACTGTCAAAAATTTATCGGAATTAACCGTCAAAATCTTTTTCATATTCCCTAATCATTAATATTTCAGCTAGCTTTATGCTCTAAACGTAATTTATCAGCAACCATTGCGATAAATTCTGAATTTGTTGGTTTTGCTTTTGACATCGAAATAGTGTAGCCAAACAATGTAGAAATACTATCGATATTTCCACGACTCCAAGCTACCTCAATTGCATGACGAATCGCGCGTTCTACACGGCTTGCAGTTGTATTAAACTTTTTAGCGATATCTGGGTATAAAACCTTCGTAATTGACCCTAATAGCTCAATATCATTGTAAACCATTGAGATCGCTTCACGTAAATACATATAGCCTTTAATATGTGCAGGTACGCCAATTTCATGAATAATACTTGTAATACTAGCATCTAAATTACGAGGCTTATTTTCATAATTTGATACTAAAGATGGTGAATTACGTTTCGTAATTGAACTACCTTTACCAACAACTTGACGAATATTACTAATTAAATGTTCCATATCAAATGGTTTTAAAATGAAATATGAAGCACCTAAATCAACAGCTTTCTTCGTAACATCCTCTTGTCCAAAAGCTGTAAGCATGATTACATTTGGAATTTTTTCAACTAAACCTGCACGAAGACGATCTAATACAGCCAATCCGTCTAAATGAGGCATAATAATATCTAAGACAAGTACATCTGGTTTCTTTTCCTTAACTAAAGGTAAGCAATCTTGTCCATTAAATGCTACACCAACCACTTCCATATCTGCTTGTGCGTTAATGTAATTTTCTAACATGATAACAAGCTCTTTATTGTCATCTACTAATAATACTTTTATTTTCTCCACAACCGTTCCTCCCTATATCTTCTAT
>NZ_JBALMS010000068.1:0-5564 GCF_036962205.1 Bacillus sp. JJ664
ATCGAAAATTCTACAACAAAATGTCAGAATTGTATATTAATTGCTTACAATATAAACCAACATGGAATAGCACCTAGGAGGTTTACAGCATGAACCATAAGAGTAAAATTGAACAAATGCAATTTCATTAGCTTATGACAAATGTAATGGAAGGATTTTATAGATTAGATAAAAATAATCAACCAATAGATGTGTGGCCGATCAATATGAGGTAAGTAAGGACGGTAAAACCTATACTTTTCATATGCGTGATAATGCCAATTGGTCTAATGGTGATTTAGTGTCTGTAAAAGATTTTGAATATTCTTTGAAAAAATCTATTGACCCAGAACACGGTTACGAATACGCTTACATTATGTGTGATTTAAAATGCTGAAGCAATTAATAAAAGAAAATACCTATTGATTTGCTAGGTGTTAAAGCAATTGATGACAAAACGTTACAAGTGCAGTTAGAAAGACCAGTACCTTATTTCTTAAGTCTTGTTACTTTCCCAACTTTTTACCCGCAAAATGAAAAGTTTATGGAAGATCAAGGTGAAAAATATGTATCAGAAGCCAATAAAGGAACTTACAATGGGCCATTTTCTTTAAGAAAATGGAAAACACGATGTAAGTTTTAAGTTGACTAAAAATGATCAATATCGGGATAAAAGTACTGTTAAGTTAAAAGAGATTGGAATTACCTATTTCAAAAGTACGTGCAGTATAATGCAAGACCGACCATGCAATTGCTCTGATTTATCAAAGAGAACGGGCGTTTATATGTGAATGAAATTGTAAAACACCAGTTTGCTGGAGAATACACATTTAAATGGGTCGATTTAAGTAGTTATGTTTTAAATGAAAGAAGTAGTTCTGGAGAGTATATGGAAAGTCCGCATACTCTCCTTTTATAGAAAGAATTGTCAAAAAAAACAAAACTTTTTAAAATTTACAAGGGGGTGCTGTTGTGGGACGTTACGTGCTACAAAGATTTATTTACATGTTTGTCACACTATTTTTAATTTGTACTGTTACATTTTTCTTGATGAAGTTATTACCAGGTTCTCCTCTACGAAATGCGGAGAAACTTACACCTGAACAAAAGCAAATCATTTTTCATAAGTATGGGCTAGATAAGCCAGTACCAGTTCAATATGCGAACTATATGAAGAATCTAGCAAAAGGTGATTTAGGAGTTTCATATAAATACGACAATCGTCCAGTTACTGATATGATTGTTGGTCGTATTGGTCCATCTGCTCAATTAGGAGCACAAGCATTACTATTAGGTACATTTATGGGATTAATTTTTGGTATTGTTGCAGCACTTAAAAACAATACAATCTATGATTATAGTGCAACTGTTCTAGCAGTTATCGGAATTTCGATTCCATCATTCGTTTTTGGTGCAATTCTACAATTATATTTAGCTGTAAAATTCCCAATTTTCCCAGTAGCATATTGGGAAAGCTTTGCACATACGATCTTGCCGACAATTGCATTGTCAGTATTCGTAACAGCAAACGTAGCTCGTTTCTCTAGAACTGAGTTAATTGAAGTAATGAACTCTGAATATATCGTAACTGCGAAAGCAAAAGGTATTTCAAAAGTAGGAGTTATCATCAAACACGCATTACGTAATGCATTGATTCCAGTTGTAACAATTTTAGGGCCAATGGCTGTAAACTTAATGACTGGTACATTAGTTATCGAAAATATGTATGCTGTACCTGGACTAGGTTCTCAATTTGTTAACTCAATCGTAACAAATGACTACACAGTTATCATGGGTACTACCATCTTCTATAGTGCTTTATTATTATTAGTAATTTTCTTAGTAGATATTTTATACGGTGTTATTGATCCACGAATTCGTTTAGCGGGAGGTAATAAATAATGAGTAACAACACTGCAAAAAAAATACCATCAGATTTATTCCAACCTGCCGAATTGGATTTAACAAATGCTGAAAAAATTTCTAGACCTTCTGATTCATTTTGGAAGGATGCTAGAAGACGTTTTCTTAAAAACAAAGGTGCAATGTTAGGATTTGCGATTTTAGGTTTCTTACTAATTTTCGTAGTATTCGGACCAATGATGAGTGGTCACAAATATGATGACCAAGATTTAAAAAGAGCTAAATTACCACCAAAAATTGGTGTATTAGAAAATGTTAAATTCTTACCATTTGATGGCATTGACCAATATGGTACTGATCAATATGCGAAGAAACAAGTGACTGAGAACTTCTGGTTTGGTACAGATGATCTAGGTCGTGATATCTTTACTAGAACATGGGCTGGAGCGCGAGTTTCAATCTTAATCGGTTTAATAGCAGCAACAGTTGATATGTTAATCGGTGTAACTTTTGGTGGAATTTCTGGATTTTATGGTGGTAGAGTCGATACGATTATGCAACGATTTGCAGAAATCCTAATGGGTATTCCATATTTAATCGTAGTTATCCTGTTTATCTTAATTTTCAAAAACCCTGGTATTCTTTCAATCGCTTTAGCGATGGTAATAACCGGTTGGGTAAGTATGTCGCGTATTGTACGTGGTCAGATGTTAAAATTAAAAAATCAAGAATTCGTTTTAGCATCTAGAACATTAGGTGCAACAAATGCAAGCTTAATTGGAAAACATTTAATCCCTAATATTATGGGTCCAATTATCGTAATGATGATGTTCACGATTCCAAGTGCGATCTTTGCTGAAGCGTTCCTAAGCTTTATCGGTCTAGGTATTGCTCCACCAAAAGCATCATTAGGTTCATTAGTTAGTGACGGCTTTAAGTCTTTACAAACTTTCCCTCATATGATGATTATTCCGGCGGTTGTAATCAGTTTACTAATTTTAAGTTTCAACTTAATTGCAGATGGATTACGCGACGCTTTAGATCCTAAAATGAGTAAATAAAGATTGGAAGGAGAATGAACTATGAGTAAATTATTAGAAGTAAAAGATCTATGTGTCTCCTTTTATACTCATGCTGGTGAAGTCCAAGCAGTACGCGGAGTTTCATTTGATCTTAAAAAAGGTGAGACATTAGCAATAGTAGGTGAATCTGGTTCAGGTAAATCAGTTACATCAAAAGCTTTAATGGGGTTAATTCCAAACCCACCAGGTAAAATTAAATCAGGTGAAATTTTATTTGATGGAAAAGACTTAGCTAAACTTAGTGAAAAAGAAATGCAAAATATTCGTGGAAAAGAAATTTCAATGATTTTCCAAGATCCAATGACATCATTAAATCCAACGTTAACAATTGGATATCAGATTATGGAAGGTCTTCTTAAGCACCAAAAGATGAGCAAAACTGAAGCGAAAAAAATTGCTTTAGAATTAATCAATCTTGTTGGTATTCCTAAAGCTGAAGAGCGTTTCAAGCAATACCCTCACCAATTCTCTGGTGGTATGAGACAACGTGTTGTTATTGCGATGGCGTTAGCTTGTAATCCAAAATTATTAATTGCCGATGAGCCTACAACAGCTCTTGACGTTACAATTCAAGCTCAGATCTTAGAGCTTATGAAAGATATTCAAAGAAAAACTGATTCTGCAATTATCTTCATTACACATGATTTAGGTGTAGTAGCAAACGTTGCAGATAAAGTAGCGGTTATGTATGCAGGTAGAGTAGTGGAAATTGGAACTGTTGATGATGTGTTCTATAACCCACAACACCCATATACTTGGGGACTTCTTGCTTCAATGCCAGATTTAGAAAATGAACAAGGTCAGGAACTAGTAGCGATCCCTGGAACACCACCAGATCTATTAAATCCACCTAAAGGTGATGCATTTGCACCACGTAACCCAAATGCTTTAAAAATTGATTTTGAAATGGAACCTCCAATGTTCAAAGTGTCTGATACGCATTACGCTGCTACATGGTTATTACATGAAGATGCACCAAAGGTTTTACCACCTGAGGCTGTTCAGAAGCGTATCCGACGAATGAAAGAAGGTGAAGTAAATGTCAAATAAAGCAGAAAAATTAGTTGAAGTTAAAAATTTAAAACAATATTTTAATACAGGTAAAACAACTGTTAAAGCAATTGATGATGTTTCATTTGACATTTTTCGTGGTGAAACTTTTGGTTTAGTAGGTGAGTCAGGTTCTGGTAAATCTACAACTGGACGTGCAATCATTCGTTTATACAATGCGACAGACGGCCAAGTAATTTTCGACGGAGAAGATGTACATGGTAAGAAAAGTCGTAAAGAGTTAAAGAAATTTAACCGTCGTATGCAAATGATTTTCCAAGATCCATACGCATCATTAAATCCACGTATGAAAGTTGCAGATATCATTGCTGAAGGTATTGATATTCATGGCTTAGCTCGTAACAAAGAAGAGCGCATGAAAATGGTTTATGATTTACTTGAAACAGTTGGTTTAAATAAAGAACATGCGAACCGTTTCCCACATGAATTCTCAGGTGGACAACGTCAACGTATTGGTATTGCTAGAGCTCTTGCTGTACAACCAGACTTTATTATTGCCGATGAGCCGATTTCAGCACTTGACGTTTCGATTCAAGCGCAGGTTGTAAACTTAATGAGAAAGTTACAACAGGAAAAAGGATTAACGTATTTATTTATCGCCCATGACTTATCAATGGTTAAGTACATTAGTGATCGTATCGGTGTAATGTACCATGGGAAAATTGTTGAATTAGCAGATAGTGATGAATTATATAATCATCCAATGCACCCGTATACAAAATCATTATTATCAGCGATTCCACTTCCGGATCCTGATTATGAGCGCAATCGTAAACGTATGGTTTATGACCCATCTCAACATGATTATGCAAATGAAGAGCCAAAGTTACGTGAAGTTCGACCAGGACATTTCGTACTTTGTTCTGAAGCAGAATTTAAAAACTATCAACAACTTTATAAGTAATAAAGAAAAACCTAGTGAGTTCTCACTAGGTTTTTTGTTATACAAAAATTGTACATGTTAGATGAGCAAGAAATTAATGAAAGAGGAGTTCTATGGAAGGGGAAAAATGACAGAAAAAAAGGAATAAGATTGATTGATCTTATCCCTCAGTTGGTTAATATGTTTTTTTGCGGAAATTTCCTTTGCCACCAACTTGTTTAAAATTGGCTGACATTTTGTTCGACATATCAACAAATTGGCTTTTTTTATTTCGGCCAAATATTTTTTCGCCTATAGCGTTTGTAAATACACCATTTAATGCAGTGATTCCAATCACTAATACTGCAACGATTGAAAGATCAATAAAATATTCGTACATTAGATGTGCCTCCTAAAAATGTAAGCGTTACTACTATTGTATTAGAAAGTGAAAGAATAATAAAGGGGTAATCGTGTTATTTAGTTTAATAAATAGTATATTAATAAGTTTTGAAATTTACTGAAAATTGTACACCTTTTGTATAAGTTTTTTTAAATTTTTTTACAAATTGGTCTATATTTCTAACGTACAATATTGTATAATGTGAACATATAGTGATAGATTAAACTTATTATAAATAACAAATTCTTATAAATAACATCATAATAACTATATAACTTTTCATAAGGATAAAATAGTTAGGGGG
>NZ_JBALMS010000069.1:0-3284 GCF_036962205.1 Bacillus sp. JJ664
TTAATAAAGTTATCCCATTCTAAATGATTTAACGAACCTTGTTTATGATTTCGTTTAACAAATGCACTTAAACTTGAGGTAGTGATTGAAATGATCACCATAAATATTATTAACGATAATAAAGATTCGATTAGAGTATAACCTTTTTCATTCTGTAATGTCCTCACAGATTTCACTTTCCTTAGACCGTTCATACCACGCAACACAAAGTTCCCTTTTTGCATGTATTGTTTGATTTACATAAATTGCAAAGGAAACATCCTTTCTTACGATCGTATTTGTATTAAATTCTTCTCTATTTACATAAAAAGAATGTACTGCATCAGTTAGTATGTCTTCTGCATTTTTCATCATGATCGCTTGTTCCTTTTTTTGTAATAATAGTGTGATTGAAGGTACGATGATCACACAAAAAATGACTAATATATTTAATGATATGATTGCCTCATAAAATGAAAATCCTCTTTCATTTTTTAACATAAGTAAATCGACCACTTCCTAAATAAAACGTTAAGATATATTTACTATTTTTATACGTGATAGAAATTGTTCCTGAAGTCGATATATTTCCATCTAGGTTAAATCTTAATGGGGCTTTAAGTGATAAATACGAAATGATAATCTCTGAATCGAAAGTTCGCTTCAAAATAGGAGGATTTAATATGTTATCTTCGATTATATAACATCCATTTGAAAAGATAATTCTTGTAGGAAACTGATGTACTGCAGCATTTCTTTGCGCGAGGAATAAATCATTTTGTAGCATTTGCAAAAATAAGATGAGCTTTTGTTCCTCTTCTATTTTTTTAACTTGAATGATTGGAAATATCATTAATAACATAATAATTGAAAGGACTACTAACAACTCTACAAGGGTAAAACCATCTGCATTTTTTTGAAAGTTTTTAAGGTATAGATACGATGCCTGTATTTTTTTCATACGTTAAGTCTCTATTATTTTTACATTTATAAGTTGTTATATAACCCTCGTCCTTTAATACTTGCAAGCTTCCTGGTAATCCTTCGTGATCTAATCGATATGCTTCTACGCTTGATTGCACCATTTTTTGTAAAGCAGAACAACCTTTCGTCTGAATCGAGGCTTGTTGTAAACCGATATTTGGTATGACTAGTAATAACAAGATAGAAATGATTAATAAAACAACAAGCATTTCTATTAGAGTAAATCCCTTTTCATCCATATATTCCCTCCTAGAAACTATTCATTAATTGAAACATCGGAAATAAAATTGCCACATAAATTGATAAAATGCTCGAGGCTATAATCACAAAAATAATAGGTTGTATAAATCGAAGTGAGCGATGGAAATATTCTTCTAATGACGTTTTTAAAAACTCCGCATAGTCTCCAAGCTCTATAGCGAGCGTACTGTTATTCATTCCATGATCAATTACAAAAACTAAATCCTGATGGAATGTTTGATCATTCATTAGAATTCTTTGTAATACTTCACCATTTCGAATTTGATTATATAAAAATTTCGATTTTGCTTTGATGAAAGTTCTACTATCATTGTTTTGCATAATCTTTAATGCTTCTGCAATTGAAAAGCCAGCATGTAATAAAACACTTAATTGCATCGAAAATTCATAGGTGTTGATTGCGAGTAGAAATTGTTTAAATAAGGGAACTCTAATTAACTTCTCCATTTGACGTATTGGATTTAATTTTTTTAACGACAGAAAATATGTAATGAAAAGAATCAAACCGATTACAAAAATCAGACAAAAAATGATCGGTAAACGTTTAATGATTTGAAGGTATATATAGGAGAATGAATGATGATCAGTTTGAAATGTTGAAAATAGCATTTCATATTGAGGGATAATAAATATTTGAAAAATGATGAGTATGAAAAGTAAAAAAAGTAAAAGACAGATCGGATACCCCATTACTTTTCGTAAGTATGCTCTATGTTGAATTTTCTTCAATAACATAAAACTGCCTTCTCTAAGAGCAAAAGATAAATCTCCATGTTTTTCAGCAAAGTACAAATATACAATTACATCTGGATGCAGCCTCAAAGATTTTGCATATTCAATAAACGAATGACCATTTATCAATAATTGCTTAGCGTTATGAATTGTATTTCTATATGCAGTTGGAAATTGTATAGATAAAAATTCAATAGCCTGGATCAATGGATAGCCTTTTTGTATTAATTCACCTAATATTTTTAGGAGCCGAGCCTGTTCTACCAATGAGAGCTTCTTTTTTGAAATTCGGTTAACCATAAAGTAAACTTCTATCTAATGATTTATAGTCTATATAACCAAGTGCATAACCTTTAATTAATTCATCGTTAATTGTTGAAATTTTATAATCCTCAGAGTGACCCTTAATTTCATTCGTTACAGCATTTAAAGCTTGCCCGTACAATAGTTCATAAACTCCTAATCTCCTATTTTTGCGATTCGCCAAGCAATTTGGTTGGCATTCATTCTCACAGAAACGACACTTTATTTGGACTAACCGTTGAGAAACAATTGCCACTATTGACTGAAACAATTCTTCTTTTGGAATACCAAGTTCAATCATCCGATATAAAGCGCCTTTTGTATTTTTGGAATGAATCGTTGTTAAAACTAGATGACCAGTTAAAGCAGCCCTAACTGCAATTTTAGCTGTCTCTTCATCTCTAATTTCTCCGACCATCACAATATCAGGATCAGATCGTAAAATCGCTTTTAAACCCGATGAGTATGTTAGTCCGGCTTTTTCATTGATCTGCACTTGAAAGTATTCCTCAGATTTACGTTCAACTGGGTCTTCAATTGTAATAATATTTCTAGTAAAATCCTTTCTTGCTGCATGTAATAGAGAATAAAGTGTCGTCGTTTTTCCACAACCTGTTGGTCCAGTAAAGAGCATGAGTCCATGAGAGTGATGAAGAAGTGATAGGAGTTTTCTAGTAGTTGAAGGAAATAATGAGAGTTTTTCTAATGGTGTAATTTTTTGTTGGGGATGTATTCTAATAACCATAGATTCATCAGAAATAGAAGGTAAGGTTGCTAACCGAAGAGATAAGATGATGTTATTAATATTCACAACAAGGATGCCGGTTTGAGGTATTCTTTTTTCGCCAATATCCATACTACCAAGGAATTTTAAATGCATAATAATTCTTTTAGCTTCTTCGCGATCAATTCGTTGAATTAATTTGATATCCCCATCTATACGAAATAACACTTCGACATTTGAATACTTAGGCAACAAATGGATATCGGATGCTCCAAAGTGACATGCTTTTTTTAAAAGTTCT
>NZ_JBALMS010000069.1:3293-3696 GCF_036962205.1 Bacillus sp. JJ664
TTTAAAATTGTAAATTTAATTAGAAAACTAATTTTTAGTACAAATATTTTAATTAATTAAAGTTACTTTTTAATATAATCTACGATAAAACTTGAAAATCACAATTTAAAAAGTAATACCCTTGTCGGCATAGCTCCCTTACCTCATAAAGGGTTGCACTCTAGTAATCAACTTAATGCAAAAATTCTAATTGCCATTAGCCAAAATAAAAAAACAATGAATCGCACAAACAGTACAAATTCATTGTTAAATTTCTGAGCACTATTTTTAAATCATTAGTTTAGAAACAAGTTTAATCTTAAATCTGTTGATCTCTTTGTGCATTCAAATAGAACTTCTAACTGTTTTAAAGTTTTTTCTACATCGCCAGTAACCATAATTCTTATCAATTCGATATGAGCCA
>NZ_JBALMS010000069.1:3748-22712 GCF_036962205.1 Bacillus sp. JJ664
ATATGATAGTTAAAATAATAAAATCTTCTAGCTGAAACATGCAAAGGTGTAATTGCATTTGCAGCATACGGATTTCTTGATGCTTTACTAATTAAGCTATTAAACATTCCGTCATATTGTACAGAATCTAATGCGTTTTTTTCAATTGTCGCTTTTTCAAATGCATCAGCTATTTCTAAGAGTCTTTTTTTCTCTTCTTCATTCATAAACTTTGTCGCACGTTCAACAATGAGTTTTTCAAGTACTCTTCGAACTTCTAGTTGCTGCAACATTTCCTCAACCGTAATTTCTTTAACCATTATACCTTTTCTAGGTAAAATGACAACCATATTTACAGACTCTAATTTTTTTAATGCTTCTCTTATTGGCATTCGTCCAATATTTAGTTTCTTACTTATTTCATTTTCTGTGATGATTTGGCCCGGTTCTAATTCTAACGATACGATCATATTTTCTAAAATTTCATAAGCTTTTTCTGCTTGAGAATACTCTTTTTCTATATTCATTATTATACCCCATTCAAAATAACAACTTAATTAAATATTCTATTATCTTTATATTGTATTATATCATAGAGATTTAAAGAAAATGGAGCTTTAATCAAAATATTTACGCTAGTAGGCTAGACATTATATCAAATGCCCTTATTAAATTTTTTTAATCAAATAACTTTTTCATATACCAATATGTATAGAATTTTACAAATGAACGAAAATAATACTGATAAGAATATTATTTACTTCTAAATACATTCGACAATTGTAGTAATACGTTGTTTACAATTGTAACTTTCTTATTTTATAATAATGAATGGGTAGAAATTATTTATGGGGGGATTTAGAATGGATCGTATGTTTCGCGTTCTAGGATTCTGGACAGCTATATTTGCGGTGATGTTCGTAGTTGGTCATATGACTGCTGCTGCATTAATTTTCGCAGTACAAACAGCATTTTTCGTAGTATTAGGCTATCTAAAGCTTTCTGAGCGTATGTACATCTATATCTTTGGCGCATACTTAACTGTGTTCTTTGTAGGATTTACATATTATAGTACTTTCTTATTAGTACCAAGCTTTGGTGAGTAATAAATAAAACCAGTCTTTTGACTGGTTTTTTTATTTGTACTCATCTATTGTAAGACATTCTTTCGTCTTTAATTTTTTTATTTTAGACAAACCTTTGATCTGTAACAACAATTGAAACGAATCACTTATTCCCCCTGGCATAATTAATGATTGAATTGCTCGATTATGTTTATATTCATCTGAAAATGGATTCATCGCTGCATGTTGTACGAGCCGATCTAATATACCAAAATCTAGGAGGGCCTGTCTTTGAGAATTAAAATAAAAATTTTCTAAATGATTGATTTCTGCAAGCCTTCTTAGTTCATCCCAATGAATATGTGTGGTTAAATCCATCTCACCTAAAAATTCAAGCACATTTGTTTTCATTTCATGTTGGTAGTAGCCTCTTAAGCTTCCTTTCACTCGATGAGGAGCATTCCATTCCTCTCTTGTAAAACCATAATCAACAGACATGATGATTCCATGTTCAAGTGTTTTAATTAATCCATTAAACACAGATTCCATTGCAACTGGAATTTCAACTCTTTGCCCTTGTTTTCCAGAAAAATGATGATGCTTAAGAAATTCGAAAATCAAATCATTTTCAATCTCAATAAATTTCTCAATTAGTTCATAAGATTCATTATAAGAAATGACAATTTCTTGCCATTTATCTTGGCAATATTCAACGACTCTCACTGGTAGAGCATCAAAAAGCTCATTTGAAAAGATCATACCGTTTTGTATTTTACTTAGGTTTGAAATGTTTGCATAGTAACTTACATTTGAATGAGGTGCTAATATTTGCATTTGTAATGATCGATGAAATTTACTCTCATCAACGATTCTATATTCTAAATTAGCATATATTACTGGTTCATTTTTTTGGCAATAAGTTAAAAATGAGTTTGCAAAACGACCATTTCCGGCACCTACTTCAACAAAAATTGGATCAATCACCTCATTTTTTATCAATCGACAAAAAACTGAGGCAATTACCTCTCCATAAACTGTCCCTACTGAGCTTGTCGTATAAAAGTCGCCTTTTCTTCCTATTTTTGTATCTGATTTTTGATAATAGCCCTTATCTGAATGATACAAACAAAGTGAAATGAACTCTTCATATGTAATATAATTTTCTTCGCTCTTTTGAATGGCATTTAAAATAATCTGTTTCATGTTATTCCCTTAGAAAAATGGATTATGTTTTTTCTCTTCGCCAATTGTTGTCGTAGGACCATGTCCACTACAAACAACAACATCGTCTGGTAGAGATAATAGTTTACTTTTAATACTTTTAATTAATTGTTCGTGGTCACCACCAACTAAATCAGTTCGACCAATACTTCTTTGGAAGAGTGCATCACCCGAAAATACTGTTCTCAGTTCCTTATTATAAAAAGAAATACTTCCTGGAGAATGTCCTGGCGTTTCAAAAACTGAAAAAGTAAATTGACCAAATTCCATTTTGCCTTCTTTTTCGATTACATGATCTGCTTCGCGAGCAAAAATCGTTTGATTTCTTAAAAAAGATGCTGAACCATTTTTTTGGCCATCCGTTAACCAATCAGCTTCATATTTATGAATATAAACGGGTATATTATACTCATCACGCACTTCATCTACAGCCCCAATATGATCAAAATGTGCATGTGTTAGAAGAATTGCCAATGGCTTTAATTTGTTTTCTTCAATAACATTAAAAACGATATTCGCTTCTTCACCTGGATCGAAAATAACAGCTTCTTTTACATCATTACTAACAACATAGCAATTTGTTTGTAGCGGACCTAATGGTAATTGATAAACATTCATGCTTTTACCCTGCTTTCTATTTAATCTAATTAATACTATATCATAATTTTGTTTACGCTTTAGAATTTCAAATAGACAATTGTTAATAAAAGTTTTACAATAATAATGATGTAATAGCAAACAGGGGTTGCTTGAAGAATTTTTTATAGGGGGTTTACAATGGGTACAGTTATTATATTTATTCTAACAGCTATTTTATGTGTTCCTGCATTATTTGGATCTTTAAAGAAGAAAAATTTATTAGGAATCGTATTTTCTGGTCTTACTTTAGTACTTTTCGCATGGTTTGCGATCATGACAATCGTACATAGCGGTTATCCACCAACACATTTATAATATGTATTCGTTTTCTCATATTTACATATAAAGAAAACAAATAAACAATGAAAGGCTGACAAATTCGTCAGCCTTTTTTACTTTCATTTAAGTTTATAAGAGATGCAAATAAAATCGGAAAGGTTTCCGCATATATTAAATCAAACATTGAAAGTGGTAAAGGATTAATTCCCTTACCTAGTTCTAATGTAAAACCAGGTTTTCTAAATTCCTGAATAAACCAATCCTTATAACCTGCATGGCTATCAATTGTTTTAATTGATTTATATGGACTGATTTTCGTAAAGTACTCAGCATAAACAGCTGAAATTTCGGGTTCTAAGTAATCATAACCCCAATAAAACTCTTTCCCCTGTGTATGAAGTGCTAATAGTAGATCGAAATTTCTTTCAATCGCCAAATTACTCATTGCAATTGCTTCTGGTTCAGTTAATGGAGCATCTCCTGGATAATCTCTTGGTGCAAATGTTTTTGGTTTCTTTCGTTCTTTTTCAATTTCCCAATTAGCAGGAAACTGATTATTTAAATCAACACCCCTTATATTTGCCTTCCACCCCGTAAAATCGTCATTGGCAGCATTTAGACTATTAACATGGTTCATATACCCCTCGTCCTCTATATGGCCGTTAACGACTAAATTAACCCCATCTGGATTCACCATCGGAACAATTGATAAGGTGTTCAAGTGAAAAAAAGCCAAAACCTCTTTATGAAATAGTAATTCTTCATTTGAAACAGTTTGACATAACCATTCTAATGATTTCATCAATACACAAGTAGTAATCCATTCATTTGCGTGAAATGAACCATTCCAATGAATCCTTCTCTCTCCATTACCAAAGATGATTTCGTATATTGGCTGATCCAGTACACTTCTCCCAATCACATTTAACTTAAGAAATGGATACTGCTGCGTAAGGATGCTAATATCTTTTTCAAGATCAGCAAAATCGTAACTGATCGGTATGAAGAGATTTGTAGGCGACTTATAAAACAACCATTCCACCTCACCAATCGTATTTTTAATACAATTGTATGTAAATAAACAAAATAAAAGCACTTCCCATAGGAAGTGCTTTTATTATTCAAACTTAGTTTTTGCTCGCTCATATTTTACTTCAAAGAAACGAAGTAAATCTTTATAAATAATTGAATTTGAATACTCTAGTGATTTTTTAGCTTTAGCTAAATCTTCTTTAGGTGGCTTTTGACCTTTTAATTCTTCACCAGAATTTGCATCATACATTTTTTCATTTTTGTAAATATATTTATCTGTAACGATTGTACCATCACGGAATACAACAAAGTCTTTATGTTTTGGTGAAAGAATATCATTACCAAAGTTAATTGATGTTTTGTTTGCATTCACACCTAATAAGTTTAGGATTGTTGGTTTCACGTCAATTTGACCTGCAACTTTATGAATTGTTTCACCTTTAGTTTGACCAGGTAAATGGATAAAGAAAGGTACTTGTTGTAATTTAACATGTTCAACAGGCGTAATTTCTTTTCCTAATACTTCACTCATTGCACGGTTATGATTTTCAGAAATACCATAGTGATCACCATACATCACTAGGATTGTATTATCGTATAATCCAGAAGCTTTCATTTCTTCAACGAAGTGCTTGATTGATTCATCTAAATAACGAACTGTTGTTACATAGTTATCTACTGTCTGATCACCAGTTTTTAATTTTTCAATCATTAGGTCCTTTTCGCCTAATTCAAAAGGATAGTGATTTGTTAATGACAGCATACGTGTATAGAAAGGTTTAGGCATTTCTTTCATCTTTTCAACAGATTGTTCAAAGAAATATTGATCCTTAAGACCCCAACCAATTGAAGTATCCTCAGTTACTTTGTAATCATTTTCATTGTAATAACGATCGTAACCTAAGCTTGGATACATCATGTCACGATTCCAAAACGATTTATTGTTTGAATGCATGACTGAAGTATAATAATTTTGTTCTTTTTTCAGAATTGCTGGTGTTGCTGTAAATGTGTTACCACCATTTGTAAAATAAACTGCTCCACGATCTAATGGATATAAACTATTATCAATTAAGAACTCAGCATCAGATGTTTTACC
The DNA here is from genome assembly GCF_036962205.1 of Bacillus sp. JJ664. NCBI lineage: Bacteria > Bacillati > Bacillota > Bacilli > Caryophanales > Bacillaceae > Bacillus > Bacillus sp. JJ664. Next base: position 9,062 of record NZ_JBALMS010000069.1, read on the forward strand.
TTGTCCAGTTTGGTGATAAAAATTATCAAAATAATAACTTTCTTTAATAAAGTCATTTAAGAAAGGAGTTATTTCTTGTCCATTAATTTCTCTGCCAATTACAAAGTCTTGTAATGATTCTAATGAAATAACAACAACATTTTTACCTTTATATTTTCCATGAAGCTCAGCATTTACGCCAGTATCATTAGCACGGATAAAGTTTTCAATACCTGCTAACTCACTATCATCAGCCATTGCTTTTTGAGCAGTTGTTTTCGATTGTTGAACCATATCATAAATATGGTAATTGTATAATCCTAAAAACTTTACAATATACTCTCTATCAAAAGAACGAGTTAATAATTGTGGGCGCTCAGTTTCTGCCATCCCAAGATTAATTAAAAATACTGCAGCTGCAACTAAATAATATGCAGTTCTTGTTTTACCTTTAATATTTTCAGTTGTAAAGAATTTTTTACCCCAAAAAATATTAACTAGAATTAAAATAATGATATCAGCAAAAGCTAAAATTGTTTTATAACTAATCATCGCTTTAACACTTGAACCTAAGTCAGCAAAGTTCTGTGTCATAAATAAAACTGGAATCGTTACGAAATCATCAAAGAATGAATAGTAAGCTGTGTCACCAATTAATATAAATGACATAACTAAACTGATCCAGATGACAGCCCTATTTCGTTTATGTCCTTTCGCAAAAAGACCAATACCAATAAAAATTAGTAATGAAGAAATTGGACTTATTATTAAAATAAATTTTTGCATTGAATTTTCAATTTCTAAGTCAAAGTAATACAAGCTCAGTAAAGTCGCTTTTGTCCATAAAAGGAATACTGCAAGTAAAGGAAATCCGAAGTTTTTAATAAACTTTTTCCACATAGTCTGTTCCTCCTTTTTTAAAACTTATAATCTATTATTTACCATGTTTATGAATTCACATGTTTATTTTCAATATCACTTAAATACCTTGGTTTTGTCCGTCCACTTTGTAATTTCTACCGCCAAAACTTTCTAGTAATCTCGTGTATTTTTCTGACGTCATTCAATTTATCATAAAAATACTCAACACGTCAAATAACTAATTTTTTGTTCAATTCAATTTACATAAAAAAAAGATACCTCTATTGAAGCATCTTTAAAATACAATTAACGATTGATTATAAAAGCTATATCGTAGCTTAATTTATTTCTTTTGTAATAAATTTTTTCACTAAATATGCTGCGCCAATTGCACCAGCGTCATTACCTAATTGAGCAATCGAAAGCTTTGTAGATTCACGAACAGTTGTAAAAGCATATTCATCAAAATATTTTCTTAACGGCTTTAGTAGCAATTCTCCTGCATTTGAAACTCCACCGCCAATAATAATATTTTCTGGGTTTAAAGTATTACCTACACCAGCCAATACTAATGCAAGATACTTCATCACATGATTCACTATGTCAGTAGCTACTTCATCGCCATCCTTGAAAGCATCAAAAACATCTTTAGTCGTAATAGCATTTTCAGTAAACTTCTTCTTTAAAATTGTGTCTTTAGTAGTAGATTGTAAAGTTTCGTTTGCAATTCGGACAATTCCAGTAGCAGAAGAAATTGTTTCTAAACACCCAGTTTTACCACAGTTACAAAGTACGCCATTTTCAGTTTGAACTGTAATATGGCCAATTTCCCCAGCTGCTCCGCTAATACCGTGAGCAACTTGTCCATTAACAATGACTCCTCCACCTACTCCAGTTCCTAATGTGATCATTACTACATCTTTAGCACCATTTCCTGCGCCCTTCCACATTTCACCAACCGCTGCAATGTTCGCATCATTATCAACTATTACAGGAATTCCAGATTCCTTCTCTAAAATTGATTTTAACGGGAAGTTTACCCACCCTAAGTTAACAGCCGCGAAAATTAAACCGTCTTCTAGGCGAACCGACCCAGGTGCTCCTATACCAATACCAGCAACATCATCTTTAGATTTATTCATTTCTTTTAACTTATCTTCAATTGCAATGGTAATTGTTTTTGGGATATGGATCCCTTGGTCTGATTTATCTGTTGGTACTTCCCACTTTTCGATAAATTCTCCATTGTTTGTTAATAACGCTAATTTTATACTCGTACCGCCTAAATCAACACCTACGATCATTTTTTCCATCTTACTCTCTCCCTTTATAGTGAAACCGCTTGCATCTCTTACTAATAAAAAACGACTTTTATCAAATCGTTTTCTTTTGGATTTCACTTATCTCTTTTTTTATGATTAATGTTGCAACTTGAAAATCTTTTCTTTCTAGTATGTTCGCTAAAAATAGTTCCTTTAACTCATCTTGCATTAACATTAAGTCAGATTGACGATCACCGGTGTAAATAAACGTTCCATAATTTTTTAAAAATTGTTGGATATCATATATTGAATTCATGTGTTGCTCCTACTATTTAATCTACCAAAAAAATTTTGAATACTATGTATTAAGTATAAAGTCGAAAAGATTCTTCGTCAATCGAATGCTAATAGATTCATTCCAATACTCTCATGTTATTTTGGAGACATAACCTCTTCTAGGACTAGGTCATTTTCATAAAGGTATGTTGCTTGTTTTATACCAACATAACGGATATGCCATGGTTCATAATTATACTCGGTCTTATCAACCTTATCTTCCGGATAACGAATAATAAATCCGTATTCATGTGCGTGATCTGCCAGCCAAGTACCTTCCTTTGTTTCACCAAATTCCTTTTCAAGCTTATTCCCAAAATTAGGTGAAGAAACATCTATGGATAGTCCCGTTTGATGTTCACTTGTCCCCGGGAAGGCGCTGTATGCTTTTGTCCATTCTTCCCCATGGGATTGGATATAGAAATTATATAGGCTTTGCTGTCTATCAAAAGAACGATAGGCTGATACTGGTGTCAGTACAATGCTATCCGCTTCAGCCGCTTCAAAAAGCTTTTCCAATGACTTAGCAGCTTCTTTCCTCATTAACGTCTTATCTTTTGATGCACCATGTAATGGAACAATTGGATACGTTAAATCCGGTGGCTCATATCCATCAGGTAATTTGCGAGCTTTATTAACTAATACTAAATTTGACTGCTCGTTTGTCACTTCGAGTAACCCATCTTCTGCCTCAACTGCAGTTTCTTCATAATTAGGAAATAAAGGTGATGTTTCTTTACCTTCTTGATTAGAATGTTTTTGCTCACTATTCGAATGAAACACCTTTTCTTTGATAGCTAAAGCTAGTCCAATTAAAATAACCACTAAAATGATTCCCAAAACTAAATTTCGTTTTTTATTACTTTTTGTTCTATTCAATGCAATCTTCCTTACTTACTTATTTGATTCATTAATATTAACAATAGCGAATGAAAGATATTTTTTCAAATGTGAAGGTAATAAAAAACCTCTTTCGTAATTGAAAGAGGCATTTCATTTTTATAATTGAATCGATTCCATACTTATTCTCAATATTTCTACAGAATTTTTAAATTGTCGAGCTTCAAGATCATTTAGATCTAATTCGACAATTTCTCGAATTCCACTACGATTAATGACAGCAGGTACACCTATGTAAAGATCATTTTCTCCATATTGACCTTCTAAATAAGCCGAAACAGTAATAATACTATTTTCATTTTTGAGTATTGCTTTTGTTAATCGAACCAGCCCCATACCGATTCCATAATATGTTGCGCCTTTCCGTTTAATGATATGGTAAGCCGCATCTCTTGTATTTAAAAAGATCTCATCTAATTCACGCATACTATATTTTGGATTTTTCTTTAAAACCCTTTGGATTGGTTGAGTGCCGACAGTTGTCTGAGACCAAACAGGTAGCTCGCTGTCACCATGTTCTCCTATTATATATCCATGAATATTTCTAGCATCGACATTAAAATAATCACCTAGTAAATATCGGAATCGTGCTGTATCCAGGCTTGTTCCTGATCCAATAACTCTTTCTTTCGGTAAACCTGAAAATTTCCATGTTACATAGGTAAGAATGTCAACCGGATTTGTTGCAATTAAAAATATACCATCGAATCCAGCTTCCATTATTGCACCAATTATCCCTTTAAAGATCATACAATTCTTAGAAACTAAATCTAAACGGGTTTCTCCAGGCTTTTGTGCTGCTCCAGCAGTAATTACCACTAGGTTCGCATCTTTACAATCATTGTAATCTCCAGCCCATATTTTCGTTCTAGAGCTTACAAAAGGTAAGCAGTGGCTTAAATCCATTGCATCACCTTCTGCTTTATCCTTATTTAAATCAATCATGACTAATTCTTCAGCTAAACCAGCATTTAACATCCCAAATGCATAGCTTGCACCAACAGCACCTGTTCCAATTAGAGCAACACGATTTATATCTTTATGTCGCATGATGTCGTCCACCTTCTTTTTCAAGCTATATAAAATAACAAAAACAGTCACATTCTTACTTTATTCTCATCAAAATCAGATTTCTTATACAATGATCAAAATGTTTTCATAATATTCGTTTCAGTAATAATCAATGGCATTCGTTGATCATGTGCTTCAATAGGTAGCTCTTCGACAATTTGCAGATTATAAGCAAGCGCAGCAAGGTTTCCAGCGTAGTTTGATAAGTATCTATCATAATACCCTCCTCCATAGCCTAAGCGGTCCCCTTTAGCGGTATATGCAACACCTGGTACAACAATTAAGTCGATTTCGTCTTTATTGATTTTTTCACATAAGGACTCATTTGGTTCCTGTATACCAAAATAACCTTTTTCTAATTGTTCAAAACTTGTAATTTTAAAAAACTGCATCTCTTTCGTTTTATGAATACATTTTGGTACTACAACATCTTTATGTAATCTCCAACAAACTTCAATGAATAAGGTAGTATCAATTTCGTGTTCCATAGGCATTGTCGTTGCAATCGTATTGGCTTTATTCCATTCTGGTGTAGTGATTAGTTGATCAATGATTTGTTTTGACTTCACGTTACGCTCTTTCACTGTGATTTCGTTTAACTTTTTAATAATAGCTGATCTAATTCCTTTTTTATCCATAATAGATATCTCCCATTAATAAAATATGTAGAAAATGCAGAAAAATTTTATGAGGCTTATATAGTAGAAATACAAAAAAAACAGTAGGAATATTCCTACTGCTTACTTTGTTTCGCGATGAACTGTAACTTTTTTAAGTCTTGGGCAATATTTTTTAAGCTCAAGACGGTCTGGGTTATTACGTTTATTTTTAGTAGTGATGTAGTTACGATCTCCGCATTCTGTACATGCTAATGTAATATTTACGCGCATTTATTTTCCCTCCTGACATAGTGACATAATCAGACTTGTATATAATAACATTCTTTTAGAATAAATTCCATAGTTTTTCTACATTCATTGCATTTCTTTTGATAATTTTTTTATTGTATTTTTTGTAAATTTATTTTCTTGGTTTAAAGTGTACTTTTGGAATACAGCTTGATGATGCAAAATACTTCCTTTATCAATAATAATATTCGAGCTAATTGATACATATGGACCGATTATACAATTTTCCTCTATTGTTACATCGTTTCCAATGATGACAGGTGAAACAATTTTCACATTATTTTTTATTTTTACATGATCACCTAAAAATATTCTAGGTAAGATTTGTACAGCTTGGATTGGTAGGTTTATCTTTTCTTCAATCCAGTCCACATTTAACTTTGCAAATCTTCTCGGTGTTCCATAGTCGATCCAATATCCTTTTAATTCAACCGCATTTAAAATAATATTCTCTCTTAATAAAAGCGGAATCAAGTCCGTACTAATATCAAAATAACAATAGTCTGGTATGTACTTTAGTAACTCTGCATTCAAAATATAGATACCTGTATTTACTAATTTACTGATTTCATTTCCTATTTGTGGTTTTTCTATAAATTCCATTATTTGTCCATTTTTTACTTTTACATTTCCATAAGACTCACATTTATCAACTTGTTTTACAAGCATTGTGAATTGTTGATTGAATTCTAAATGTTGATAGATTGCCTCTTTAATATCCCCATCAAATAAAATATCTCCATTGACTAATAAAAAAGTATCATTTAAATACGGTTTGGATAATCGCAAACATCCAGCGGACCCTAAACTTTCTTCTTCTATAATATATTCNNTTCCATCTATCGTTTGGATAATCGCTTGTGACATATAATGTAATTGAATGATGAATTCATTAAACCCCATACTAATTAAATGTAATAGTAAATGTTCAATTGCAGCACGGTTCGCAATTGGTAAAAGTGGTTTTGGTATGTTATTTGTTATAGGTAATAGTCTTTGACCAAATCCTCCCGCTAAAATAACTACCTTCATGATTAACCACCCCAAATATATAGTTTCGTTTTAGAAGTATGCTTTTATTGACAGAAATATGACAAAAGGGTGTTCATGAACATTTTTAGTCCAGAACACCCTTTTCATTATTGATTTAATAAATAATATTTACCTTTGACTAAATAATAGATATTTTCTGCGATATTCGTTGCATAATCTGCAATTCTTTCTAAATATCTACAAACAAACGCCATTTGCATAACATTTGAAACATGTTCCGGAGAATCTGCTATGCTCGACATCAAGGTTTGTACTGTTACGCCATATAATTCATCTACTTGATCATCAATCTCGCCTATTTCTTTAGCAGCCTGCAAATCTTCCGTACGATATGCATCCACTGCCTTCGATAACATATCTAATCCAAGTGCATGCATTTTTTCAATATTTTCTATAGGTAAATTTTCTTGACGACTACGAATTCTAATTGTAGATTTTGCAATATTTACAGCATAATCAGCTACACGTTCTAAATCGTGTGCAATTTTAATTGCCGTTAAGTTTCTTCTTAAATCAACTGCAACCGGCTGTTGTCTTGTGATAATCACTAATATTAATTCATTAATTTCTTTTTCTAGTTTATTAATACGCTCATCTTCATCAATTACTTCTAGTGCTAGTTCTATATTTTCAGTACGAAAAGCATTCATACTTTTCATAACAGCTTTTTTTGTTTTCATAGCTAATTCAATAATCATTTCTTGTAGTGTTTTTAAATCTGCATCAAATTGTGGTCTCATTTTTTAGTCACCATTATCCTTCCATTAACCGAAACGGCCAGTGATATAATCTTCAGTACGTTTATCCTTTGGCGTTGAGAATAATTTATTCGTATCAGTATACTCAACAACTTCACCACTTAAGAAAAATGCTGTCTTATCTGAAACACGAGCAGCTTGTTGCATATTATGCGTAACAATAATAATACTAAATTCTTTCTTCAGTTCATGAATTAATTCTTCTACTTTTAATGTAGAAATCGGATCAAGCGCAGACGTAGGTTCATCCATTAAAATAACATCTGGTTCAATCGCTAAACAACGCGCGATACATAATCGTTGTTGTTGACCACCTGAAAGTCCGTATGCATTTTCATGTAAACGATCCTTCACTTCATCCCAAATCGCTGCACCCTTTAAACTCTTTTCAACAATTTGATTCAACGTATTTTTATCTTTAATTCCATGAATTTTAGGTCCATAAGCAACATTTTCCCAAATTGATTTAGGGAATACATTCGGTTTTTGGAACACCATTCCCACATGTGTTCTTAATTCTTCTACTGGATAACTTTTATCAAAAATATTTTGCTCACGATAAAGAATTTTACCTTCTGTTCTAACTGTAGGAACTAACTCAACCATTCTATTTAACGTTTTTAAATATGTTGACTTACCACAACCACTCGGACCGATAATTGCAGTAACTTCATTTTCATAAATACTTAAATTAATATCCTTTAAAGCCTTATCCTGTCCATACCATAAATTTAAATTTTGTGTATCATAAACAATCGATTTCTTAACTGTTGTCATCTCTTCAACATCATCAATATTCGTTTTATTCTCTCTAATTAAAGTAGTTGTCATTTATTCGTTCCCCTCTCATCCTAAAGGCTCTCAATCATCATGAATATATATAAAATTTAAAAATAAATTAAGCTACAAACCTCATTTATCAATTAAGACTACATTACTAATCATAAATCCCAACTATTAAAAACGTTTTAACCAAATGTAAAGATTGTGTAAATATGAAATGTGGAGGCGACTGTTTAGCTCCGACAAGCATAAGACAAAGAACATTGGAAGTTGCTTTTTAACTTCCAGTGGGCTTGGGCTTATGACTCGAGGAGCTAGGAGCCGGAACTAGACATCATGAAATGTGGAAGGCGTTCGTTCAGCCCCGACTAGCATAAGGCAACCCCTAATAAAGGTGCTTTTTACCTTTAGTGGGGGGTGACTTATGACTCGAGGGGCTAACGCCTGGAACTAGACACCATGAAAAGTGGAGGCGACTGTTTAGCTCCGACAAACAAAAAAGAGAAGGGGATCCCCCTTCTCTTTACTCGTTTTGATCTTCTGCATTATTATTTTTTGATTTATTTTCTTTCATTTTGAAATATTCGTCTAATATGCCGCGTCCGATGTATTTGTTAACTGGTGCTTGGTCACTTTGCAGCCATGGAACAACAACAGAAAATGCGATTTCAGGATTATCATATGGTGCATAACCAATTAGTGTAAGGTTATATGTTTTTTGTGGCCCATTATATTTTTTACGATCTGGTCCATCATATACTGACTGAGCAGTACCTGTTTTACCAGCTGGTTTGTAATCTGCTCCTTGGAAGTAAATATAAGCTGTACCGCCTACCTCATTATATACCTTATAAAATCCTTCTTTAACACGATCAACGTATGAGTCTTTCATGTCAATTCTATTTAAAATTTTCGGTTTGATTTCTTCTCTAACAACACCCTTGTCATCTCCAATAGAAGGCTGTCTTAATTCTTTTGCTACATGAGGTTGTACACGATAGCCTCCATTGGCAATTGTAGAGACATATTGCGCCAATTGTAGTGGCGTGTATGTGTCATGTTGTCCAATCGCTAAGTCAAGTAAGAAACCAGGGTTTCGAGTATCTGTTCCTTTAAAGCCAATTGCTTCATTCGGTAAATCAACACCTGTTTTCACACCTAGACCAAATTGACTAAAACTATTTCGGAACGTTTCAAATGCTTTTGGATCTATATCAAGTGGTTGATTTTCAACATAATGCCCCTTACCTATTGCAATCGCTGTTCGGAACATATAAACATTTGAAGATCGTTTTAAAGCATCTAAATCAGAAACCCATCCCATATTTTTATATGAAGCTTTTTGTGGTGTATCTTTTATTCTAATAGGAGTATCAAATAATCGTGTACCTGGACTAATTGCATTTTGTTGGAAGCCAGTTAAAACAGTTGCACCTTTAACAGTAGACCCCATTTCGTAAGAAGTTGTCATGTTTCCAGTTGCAAAATCTTGTACTTCCATTTTACCTGTTTTCTTATCTTTTACGAGTTGCTTTCCTGACATTGCCAGGATTTCACCTGTTTTTGGATTCATCATTGTAACAAACGCTCGGTCCAAATATTTACCATTCGATGTTTGTTTAGCTCTTAACAGCTCCCTTTGAACAATATCATCCACCTTTTTTTGCAATTCAATATCTAGTGATAACACAAGATCACTGCCTGGTTCACCTTCAGTGATTACTTTTGTATCAATTACATTCCCTTGCGTATCAACGACATTTTGTGCTTTTCCTTTTGTACCTCTAAGCACATCTTCATATTGTTGCTCGATATAACTTTTTCCTACACGGTCATTACGATCATATCCACGTGCCAAGTAATAATCTACATTTTCAGCTGGAAGACCTTCTTTTTCCGATGTTATATTTCCTAAAATTGTTCGGAAAGTATCATCATATACATAATCTCTTTCCCAATCAGTTGTTACATCTACTCCAGGAAGCTCATCTAAATGTTCACTAACCATAGCATATTCAGGTTCCGTTACACCCTCACTTTTAATTGTTTGAGGTGTAAGTGCATACCCAACACTCATTTGTTTATAAATAGCCAAAATTTGTAAATCTTGCTTACTTAATGATGTTATATTGTCTTCTGTAATTGCATCTAACTGCATAGCATAATACTCTTTGTTATAAGACGCAGGGTCTTCTTCGTATTTTGCTTTTAATTTTTTATCTTCCTTTTTTGAAACAAGTTCTTTTGCTTCTTCAGGATGTGTTAGTAGCCAATAATCTTTTCGATCTCGTTCCATTATTTTATCTGTTGGCATTTTTATATAGCTTGTTAATTTTGTTGCCATTTCTAATAGCTCAGCAGAAGTTGTTCCTTTTTTTCTTGTATACGTTATAGAACGAAGTGGTGTGTTATCTACAACAACTTTTCCATTACGATCTAATATTTTTCCCCTAGGTACTGCTTTATCAACTGTCATATTCTCTGTACGTTCTAATTCTAGTTGGTAGTCTTCACCTTTTACAATTTGAACAACGCCTAGTCTTAGAATTAATAAAGAGAATAATAAAAACACAAGAAAAAATAGTGTATTCAGCCGAGTAGGTAATTTAATTTTATTTTTCTTTGGTTTATTCATCTCTTCTCCTCTTTTATACTCTACTTATTGGTTTAACATATAAGGGAACTATTTCTATATTCGATCTTATGTAGTTGCATTAAGTAGGATCAAGTTCTAATTTCCTCATAACAAAATAAACCAAGAAATGCCCAACTCCAAAAATACACATTAGAATAGGGATAACTTGTTTTGCGGGAAAAAACGCTGTGAAAATAATAAATGCAGCTATTGAGAACATTCTTCCACTGTTTAAATACACTTCACGAATCACAATATATTCAACTCTATATTCCCTCGCTTTATACGATTTTCCTATTATATCATATGTTAAAGACAAGTACGGTACTAAAATGATTGGATATGCCAAAGAAATAATAACACCATAAATAATCAGTAATGAAAAGGTCACTTTAAATACAATTGTAAAAACGGCAGCAAATAAGAGAAATCCTCCAATAAATATTGCCTTTAGTCGATGTTCCTCTTTAATGATTCGAGTAACAACATAATATGTAATAAAACTAATTAATGACGTAATGAGCCCATACTGCCCAACAGCAAATTCACTGCCTGTAGCTAAGTAAATATAAATAGAGATAACAAATAAAAAGATTCCTTCTCTGATCCCTTGAAAAAAATTAGCGTGTGTAACCCTTCTCCAATTATTATTTAATTTCCGCTCTAATATCACTCTTTTCAAATTGAACTCAGTATCTAGTTCTCTTCTGACCAAGAAGCAACTTAAAATCACGGCAAAAATAAATAAAATAACTGCTGCCACAAATACATATGTATACCCTTTGTTGCCAATCATCGATGCAATAATTGCTCCAGCGATAAATGGGCCAAGTATTCCAGAGAATGAGGTAAGCAAACCCATAAAACCATTAAAAAATTGTCTTGTTTCAGGTTCTGTCACTTCAAATGTCAGTAAATTAAAGGATAGGTAATAACATCCATTTCCAATTCCTAGGATTGCCCCGATCAGTATTGTTGAAAGCAAAGTATCTGTTTCAAATAATAAAACAGCAATATAGAAAATGGCTAAAAACGAAATACCGATTCTTAAGATAACAACCCGGTCAATATGTTTGGCTAACCTTCCTGTAATGATGAAAGTGAGTGCCTGAAAAAAGGCAATTGAAAATTGATAAGAAGCAATTGGTAAATAATCCTTGGATTGCTTCCATAAATAAACATTTACAAACGTATTCGATAATGCTGTTGCTAATGAAAATAAACCGCCAACACTTAATAGTAATACTAAGTCCTTGTTTACCTTCACATCGCCAATTAAAAATTTCAACTTACTCATAATTACTCTCCTTTGTCCTATGTCTAGTTTTTTCGAGTAAGTGAGAAATTATCCATTTTTTTGGCAATAAAAAAACACTACTAACAGATTCTTAGTAGTGTTTACATGCTAATTACTTAGCAGCTTTGTATAATTCTTCAACTTTAGTCCAGTTAACTACGTTCCAGAAAGCACCTACATAATCAGGACGTTTGTTTTGGAAGTTTAGGTAGTATGCATGCTCCCATACATCTAATCCAAGGATTGGTGTTTTACCTTCCATTAATGGTGAATCTTGGTTTGGTGTGCTTGTTACTTCTAACTCACCATTGTTTACTACTAACCAAGCCCAACCAGAACCAAAACGAGTTAAAGCAGCTTGAGTGAATGCAGCTTTGAACTCATCTAAGCTACCAAATTTAGCGTTAATTGCTTCAGCAACTTCTCCAACTGGAGCGCCAGTACCTTCTGGAGTTAACAAAGTCCAGAATAGGCTGTGGTTTGCATGTCCACCACCATTGTTACGTACAGCAGTTTGGATACCTTCAGGAAGTGCATCTAAGTTTGAAATTAATTCTTCAATAGTAGTTGCAGAAACTTCTTTACCCTCTAAAGCTGCGTTTAAGTTTGTAATGTATGTATTGTGGTGACGAGTGTGGTGAATATTCATAGTTTCTTTATCAATATGTGGTTCTAAAGCATCATAAGCATAAGGTAATTGTGGTAATTCAAATTTTGACATTCGTAATTCCTCCCAAAAATATAGTAAAATTCAATTTAAAGTTATCAAATAAACCGAAAGATTTCAATAGTTATGCTCATAAATGGGAAAGAATGTTAAAAATAAAGTCTGTTTGAATAAATTTTTTTTATAAAATAAGCTAATTTAACACTTCTATTGTGTCACGAGTACTAAAATTTCACCCGAATCAGTTACGTCTCCTCTTACAGATATTCGTTTCATTAAAAGTAACAAAACAAGCCTCCGGAAGATTAACCACGAGGCTTGTTCTGATCCCATTCAGTAAACCTACTTACTAATTCACTTTCAAGGGGTAAATCATAGTAATTTGTTAAAATTTGATATTGTGTAATATACGATTCAAAATTTTTCTGATTGAACGATTCTTTATGATACCTTCTCCATAATAAAGGTTTATTCATAGCAGTAAATTTATTAATAGCGCTTATAATCGATTGGACATCCTCGTTAGACATCGGTTTTGGAAATCGACGTTTAACCTTGTGGTCATTTCTTTGACCGGTCGTATCATATAATACTGCTGTAATTGAGCTATGCAACTTATCTTCTAAACGTTCTAAGTATAGGTCTTGACTTTCCGTTGGGTACATACTAATCTCCTACCTCATTTCTTTATCACAAAAATAATACATTAATATTTCTTGATTATCTACAAAAAAAGAAAAAACAGGATATAATGCATGGTTTAAATAATGTCAAAAGGACTAATCATTTTTATCTAATTATTACTATTAAACACTCTGTTTTATATATTCATTAAATTGGACTTTTGATTCCACGTTCTTACTATACGTTCAATTAAAACAAGAAAAAACTCTAACGGAATATCCGTTAGAGTTTTTTCTTAAATCGATAAGGAGTAAGAGGGATTCGAACCCCCGCGGGCTGTTACACCCCTGTCGGTTTTCAAGACCGATCCCTTCAGCCGGACTTGGGTATTACTCCATAATATAATTTGGTAGCGGCGGAGGGAGTCGAACCCACGACCTCACGGGTATGAACCGTACGCTCTAGCCAGCTGAGCTACACCGCCAAAATTGATAAGTATAAATGGCTCCGCAGGTAG
>NZ_JBALMS010000069.1:22813-38363 GCF_036962205.1 Bacillus sp. JJ664
GAGCTACTGCGGAATAATAAACTAAGAAAAAGCAATATCTTTTACGTGCTTGTCAAAAAGCTGCATCAAAGTGATTCAAGATGTTTACGCTTTGTACTTCTACTGAGCTACTAAGGAATTATTTAACATTTCCTTAAGACAATATTTAATTTAACATGTTTCCAAATTAACGTCAATGCTTTTTTAAACTTTTTTTATTTTTTTATGTACATTCATTGATTAGACCTGTAATGCCTATCCCCAATGAGTTTATGAAAGATCAATATTGAAGTTTTTCTAATATAAATGCTTACATTGTACAAAATTATCAAAAAGATACATAATAACGTTGTAAAGAGATATAACAAGATTAAGGAAGGATGAGTTTATGAATCTATTCAAGCAATTTTGGTACAGCCTATACTCTCCCAAAACAATTGCAAAGTTCAGACTCCAAAAAATCGGCAAGACAATATTCTATTTATTTCTATTAGCGATTCTTTATACTCTTCCAGGTTTTTTTTCATTTGAGAAAGCTGTAAAACTCCAAGTGAACAACGCCTCAGATTTGTTAAAAGAAAACATCCAAACAATCTCCTTAAATAAAGGAATCTTAACTGTAAATGATAATAAACCATTTGAACGTAAGATTGGTGACTATAGATATGCATTTTATCCAACTGAAACAAGTTTACCATCATCAACTTCAAAGGATAAATATTCGATTACGGTCCTAAAAGATCGAGTTGTCATAAAAACTGATGCTGGAGAACAGGATTATCCCTACCTATCATTAGATAAAACTGAAATAAATAGAGCGGATATTTCTAAATTTATACAAAACGTTAAGCAAGCTTTACCGGTTTTTATGATTGCATTGTTTTTCTTATTTTATTTAGGTTCTTGTTTCTTTATTTTCATTGTCGCAACAATACTTGCGTTTATCACTGCACTATTTCACTCTGAAAAGAACTTAACGTTTAGACATAGATTTGCAATGATTGCCTATAGCTTAACACTACCAACAGTCATTTATTTTGTTGTTGGACTATTTAACATCAACATCCCATTTCAAACAATCTTATTTATAATAATATCTGCTGTTATGTATACTTTAACTGTAAAAAAATTGCCTTCAAAAAGATAAAAGAAGTGTGTACACACATTTCTTTTATCTTTTTTTCGTTTAAACAAAAGATTTTTTAAACAAAGCTTATTTTTTACTAAAATTAAGTAGGTCACTTCTATACTTATATGGAATATAAAGAGTGGACAAGCATATAGTCTACTAAAGGAGTGATGTATATGAAGAAAATTTTTTATTTCTTTGGCATACTATTAGTTATTTATATCGTGTTCTTTGATCTTCAAGTAGGAACAATTCCTACAAAACATATAAGCACAGTTGCAACTGTTTCTAAATCAGATGAGACGTCTAAATCAACTAAATCACTTCCAGACTTTGAGGAAATCCAAGTAAAAAATGGAGATACAGTTTTAGGTATTGTAGAGGAGCTAAATCCTGACTTTACACAGCCAATTAGTAAAATCACGAAAGATTTCACTGAATTAAACAAAGGACTATCACCAACAAAAATTCAAAGTGGAAAATCATATAAATTTCCACTTTACTCTTCTAATAAATAGAATTTGTGGTATATTTCTTTTTAGCAAGTTTATAAAAAGAGAAATCATGAAGAAAATATGATAATGTATAGATGTACACAAACACAAAATGAAATTAGTTATTTTTGAAGGAGCGAGTTACTCGTGAATGAACTTACACATAGAAGTAAAACACGTGCAGTAAAAGTTGGTAATGTAGTTGTTGGTGGTGCAAATGAAATTTCGATACAAAGTATGTGTACTACAAAAACACATGATGTTGAAGCAACAGTTGCTGAAATTAAACGTTTAGAAGAAGCAGGCTGTCAAATTGTTCGAGTTGCGGTACCAGATGAAAGAGCTGCAAATGCAATTGCTGATATCAAAAAACAAATTAATATACCTCTTGTAGCTGATATCCACTTTGATTACAAATTAGCATTAAAAGCAATTGAAGGTGGAATAGATAAAATAAGAATTAACCCAGGTAATATTGGTCGCAGAGAAAAAGTTGAAGCAGTTGTTAATGCTGCGAAAGCAAAAGGTATTCCAATTCGAATCGGTGTAAATGCTGGTTCTTTAGAGAAACGTATTTTAGATAAATACGGTTATCCAACAGCTGATGGTATGGTTGAAAGTGCATTACATCATATTAAAATTTTAGAAGATCTTGATTTCCACGACATTATTGTTTCAATGAAAGCGTCTGATGTAAACCTAGCAATCGAAGCTTATGAAAAAGCAGCTAAAGCATTTAGCTATCCTCTTCATTTAGGTATTACTGAATCAGGTACACTATTCTCTGGAACAGTGAAAAGTGCAGCAGGTCTTGGTGCGATCATCAGCAAAGGGATCGGTAATACAATGCGTATTTCTTTAAGCGCAGATCCAGTTGAGGAGATAAAGGTTGCTCGTGAACTGTTAAAGTCATTTGGTTTATCTTCAAATGCAGCTACATTAATTTCTTGTCCAACATGTGGACGTATTGAAATTGACTTAATTAGTATTGCAAATGAAGTTGAAGAATATATTTCTACATTAAAAGTCCCAATTAAAGTAGCGGTTCTAGGCTGTGCGGTAAATGGTCCTGGTGAAGCTCGTGAAGCAGACATCGGAATCGCAGGTGCTCGTAAAGAAGGATTACTGTTCCGTCACGGAGAAATCGTTCGAAAAGTCCCTGAAGCAACAATGGTTGAAGAATTAAAGATAGAAATCGATAAAATTGCTGCTGAAAAACTTGCTGAGCTAGAAGCAGCAAAAAATTAATAAATTGAACAAAAAAACATACAAAACTTCAGGTTTTGTATGTTTTTTCTTTTAGATTGAATAATCTTGCGGTATAAAAACTTTTAATTCATTAGGACGAACAAAAACTCGCTCCCCTAACTCAATGTTTAAATTGATAAATAATTCATTCATTAATTCCACTTCTACATATTCTTTTGTATCTTCCCTTAACACTTCCACATAAACAACCGGACCAACTGCATGTATATGAGTCACAATTGCACTGATTGAAGTTTGGTTTGTCTCAAATTTTTCTATCGTGATTTGATGTGGTCGAACGTAACCGGTCACTTCTTTATGATCATCATCTTCTAATTCTGGTAATGGTATTTCTAAACCACCACTGATTAAGCTACCTTTCTGAACTCGACCGTGGAATAGATTTACCTTCCCTAAGAAGTCATATACAAATGGCGTTGCTGGGGAATGATATACTTCTTCAGGTGTTCCAATTTGCTCAATCTTTCCATTATTCATAATAACAACTCGATCCGCCACTTCAAGCGCTTCTTCCTGATCATGAGTAACGAAAATACTTGTAATTTGGATATCATCATGAAGCTTTCTCAACCATCTTCTTAAATCTTTTCGAACCTTTGCATCCAAAGCTCCGAATGGTTCATCTAATAGTAGCACAGTTGGCTCTACCGCAAGAGCTCGTGCTAACGCAACTCTTTGTCTCTGTCCACCTGATAATTGTGAAGGATAGCGTTTTGAAAAGTTTTCAAGCTTCACTAGCTTTAACAATTCCATTACCTTTTCTTCAATTTCACGTTTCTTTGGCTTCGTCGATTTAGGTCTTACATTGAGCCCAAATGCAATATTATCAAATACAGTCATATGCTGGAACAGCGCATAATGTTGAAAAACAAAACCAACGTTTCTCTCTTTTACTTGGAGCCGACCTACATCTTGGTCCTCAAATAAAATACTTCCTTCATCAGGAATTTCTAGACCAGCAATAATTCTTAACAAAGTTGTTTTCCCTGAACCCGAAGGACCTAATAACGCAACTAACTCCCCTTTTTTCACGTCTAAATCGATCTGTTTTAAAGCAGATTCGTTTTCATAGTTTTTTATAACATTCAATACTTTTATTGACATTCAATCCACTCCTACTGTTTTGCTTCTTTATGGGTTTTCCATTCGATGATATTTTTAATAAGCAATGTAAGTATTGCAAAGATAGACATTAAAGATGCTACTGTGTAAGCTTCAGCGAAATGATATTCATTATATAAGTTTTCAATATGTAGAGGCATCGTAATGGTTTCACCTCTAATATGGCCAGATACAACTGAAACTGCACCAAATTCACCAACCGCTCTGGCATTACACAGAATCACACCATATAAAAGACCCCACTTAATTTTTGGAAGTGTAACCTTCCAGAAGGTTTGCCAGCCGTTTGCTCCTAAAGTCAACGCAGCCTCTTCTTCTGAACTGCCTGTTGCTTGCATTAAAGCAATTAGCTCTTTTGCAACAAAAGGAAGGGTTACAAATATTGTTGCAAGAACAATACCAGGAGTTGAAAAAATGATTTTTAGATTATGTTCCTTTAACCATTCACCGAAAACACCATGAATTGGACTAAATAATAAAACAAAAAGTAAGCCAGCAACTACGGGAGAAACTGCAAATGGTAATTCAATGAATGTTAGTAATAAGTTTTTCCCTTTAAAATGAAACTTCGTCGTTGCCCACGCGATCGCAATTCCAAACATTGCATTAAGGGGAACTGTAATGATGGTCACTATGAACGTTAATTTAATCGCAGCAATTGTATCTTCGTTAACCACTGCTTCTTTATATACTTCAAACCCTTCACTAAGCGCTTTTATAAAAATAGAACTCAATGGAAGAAATAGAAATAATGATAAAAATAAGATGACGATTGCAATTAAAATAAACTGAATGGAATTCCCGTTCCCTTTCTTTTTGTCCGATGATTTTAAGAATGTCGCTCGTTCAATCTTTAGATTCCGTTGCATCCAATCATTTCCCCCCTTCAATGTCTACTGCTCTATTGGCGTATCTCTGAAATACACTAATAATGGATAAAAGGATAAATGAAATGACTAATAAAACAACAGCAAGAGCAGTTGCCCCTGCATAATCATACTGTTCTAATTTAGTCATAATTAATAAAGGGGTGATCTCGGTTTTCATCGGCATGTTCCCTGATATAAATACGACCGAACCATATTCGCCTAAGGATCTAGCAAATGCTAAAGAAAAACCAGTTAGTAAAGCTGGTAAAATCCCAGGAAAAATAACCTTCCAAAATATTTGAAATCGGTTCGCACCAAGACTAGCTGCTGCCTCTTCTACCTCACTTTGAAAATTTTCTAGTACAGGCTGGACCATTCTCACAACAAATGGCAGACCAATAAATGTTAACGCAATGATAATTCCTAGTGGAGTATAGGCAATTTTAAACGATGCAAATTTCCCAATCCACCCTTCCTGGGAATATAAAGTCGTTAATGTAATACCTGCAACTGCAGTTGGTAAGGCAAAAGGCAAATCAATAAAAGCATCCACTATTCTTTTCCCCGGAAAACGATAACGGACTAATACCCACGCCACTAATAAGCCAAAAACTGCATTTATGATTGCTGCAATAAATGCAGTACCAAAACTTACTTTATAGCTTGCCATAACACGGGGATCAGTAACGATATCAATAAATTTTGACCAACCAATGTCAAATGAATTTAAAAACAACATAGAGATTGGTAGTAATATAAAAAAACTAATATAGAAAATAGAAAATCCAAAGGTTAATCCAAAACCAGGCAGGACTCTATTTTTTTTACTAAATAATTTCAATGTAAGCCATACCTCCTAAAAATAAAAAATGAAATAAAGAAAACTCGAATTTGACTAGCAACCCTAGCATCATCAAATTCGGAGCATTCTTTATTTTGAATTCTACTAAACTTTTTTTAATTTAATTAATAAGTTTAGTAAATTACTGATAGATTTGATCAAAAATTCCCCCGTCACTAAAATGTGTAGTTTGTGCTTTTTTCCAACCACCAAAGTCCTTGTCAATCGTTAATAATGGTAACGTTGGATATTGATCACTGTATTTTGTAAGTATTTCTTGATTTCTTGGTCGATAATAATTTTCTGCAATGATTTGTTGACCTTCATCACTATATAAATAATTTAAATAACTCTCCGCAACTTTCTTTGTATCATCATCTTTAATATTCTTATCAACAATCGCGACTGGTGGTTCTGCTAAAATACTAATTGAAGGATATACAACTTCATATTTTCCTTCTCCTAACTCCTTAACAGAAAGTAAAGCTTCATTCTCCCAAGCTATTAAAACATCACCAATTCCTTTTTCAACGAATGTTGTCGTAGACCCACGGGCACCAGTATCTAACACGGGTACATTCTTATATAATTTTGCAATGAATTCTTTTACCTTCTGCTCATCGCCATTAAATTTCTTTTCCGCAAATCCCCATGCAGCTAAGTAATTCCATCTTGCACCACCAGATGTTTTCGGATTTGGCGTTATAACTTCAATACCTTTCTTTGTTAAATCGTCCCAATCTTTAATACTCTTTGGATTGTCTTTTCTTACTAAAAAAACAATTGTTGAAGTATAAGGTGTAGAATTATATGCAAATTCACTTTGCCAATCTGGGGAAATTAATTCTGCCTGTTCATTAATCGAATCAATATCATACCCAAGTGCCAATGAAACAACATCAGCATCTAAACCATCAATTACCGCTCTAGCTTGTTTACCAGAACCGCCATGTGATTGTTTAATGGTTACTGTTTGATCATGTTCATCTTTCCATTTTTTACTAAAAGATTTATTAATCTCTTCATAAAGTTCACGAGTTGGATCATAGGATACATTTAAAATTTCAATGTTTTTAGAATCAGCAGTTGTATTTACTGCCTTTTTATCATCTTTTAATGTTGTATATAAAATACCCGCTATAACGACTACCGCTACTGTTGAACTGATTAACCATATTTTTGCGCTCATTTTTTTCTCCTCTCAAGTTCAAGTACTAATTAATGCCGTTGCTCCTTTTTGAACTTCAACACATATCAATCTCCCCTTTTAAGGCGCAAATGCAAAAAGACCCTTAACTATATTGAATAGTTAAGGGCCTTTGGTCTTCCAATCAGCCATATATTTATTTAATAGCTTAATAATAAACAGAGTATTCCTATGTGTCAACTATGTTTTTTGATAATTAAAAAAATTTTTCATTTTACAACATTTCTTTTCTAAGTCATTGTATACTCAATATAATTTATCATTAAACAACATGTTCGTGGGGAGGTATGAAATGGTTATTGAAAGATATTTCGAGCACATCGGCATCAAAAAACCAATATCAATTTCATTTGAAGCATTGAAAGAAATTCATAAGTATCATTTACTAACAGTACCTTTTGAAAATCTAGATATTATAAATGGTGAGCCACTTAGTATGGAACCTTCTTTTATAATGAACAAGATTATTCATCACAATCGTGGTGGAATATGTTTTGAAACAAATACTTTACTTGCCACCATCTTACTTGAGCTAGGATTCGACGTACAAAAAGTTTCTGCAAAATTTTGGAATGATGAGAAACAAGAATGGAATCCCGATTTTTCACATCTTGCATTAATTGTTACGATTGAAGGAAACATGTATTTAGCTGATGTAGGAGTTGGTGGAGGGTTTTTAGAACCAATATTATTGGAACATAATCATGAATATTCTGACTCAAACGGCGCTTACCGTGTAATCAACATCACAGAAACGACATATATACTTCAAAAGCTAGAGGAATTAATTTGGAAGGATTTACTATTCATTTCTACTGAAAGCAAACAAATACATCAATTTGAAGAGCAATTTTTATATTATCAAACGAGTAATGAAACCATTTTTACAAAAAATAAAATTGTAAATCGTTTAACAAAAGACGGACGAATTACTTTATCAGATCATCAATTAAAAATAACGAAAAATCATATAGTAACAATTACAGAATTTGATTCTGAGGAAGAGTGGCACAAAATTTACAGTGACATTTTCCAACCATCTAAGTCATATAAAAATGTGTAAAAGTTGTTTTCATGGGCTTAAAGACCTAACAATGCAAACAACCAATACTCAATTGAAATAAAATCAATTTCAACCTACTTACAATTAAAATTTTAATGCTAAAGTTTGAGTAAAACTTTACTCAATGAAGCATATTAAAGTTAAAAATGATGAGTGGAGGATGATTATGAAAGAAGAGCGTAAAAACCAACCATTTATAAATGAAAGAAGAGAAGATGAAATTAATAAAACAAGTGAAGCTTCTAAAAATAACACACCAACACCCAATCCTAAAGATTATGAAGAAATAGAATATTAATCAAAAAAACCTTCAATTATCTGAAGGTTTTTTTTCTTATTTTCTTCTCTAATTCCTATTCCACTTTTAATACAAATGCATAATATGCATCTCCATTTGAGATATTTTGTCTATTTTCATCCATCCACCAAGCACTAAAAGCATAATAATAAATCCCTTTTTCTTTTGGTGCTGAAAATAGATTTTTTTTGATTTTAACGCTTTTTTCGGCTTCATCATTCAAAACAGTCAGATTATATTCACCAGGCTTCAAATTGGATTTTACTCTAATTTCAATTTTTTCATTAGGCTGGACAACAATCGGTTTTTCGCCTGCTAAAAGTTCAATTGCTCCAACTGCTTCTACACATTTATGGCTCATTAAACCTTTCCAACAATATGTCCCTAATTTTGTATCAAACATTTGATCACCAACAAATATTTTCATTTTCGGCGGCTTCCCAGTCACGTAAGAGATGTTAGAATAACAGACATAAATTAAAAGGATCGCAATAATAATCATACTCACCATTAGTCTCTTATTCAAAATAACACCAACTTTCACATTTAGAACATTATATGATGCTTACTGCAAATTTAATCTTTTAAGTGCAATAACTGTTTACTAATATTACAAATCATTTCCTCAACAACCATTGGTACTTCCACAAAAGCACTTTTCATATGTAACCGCTCTGTCCGTTTATGCGCATCTTTACCGAAGGGACCAACATTCAAAACTGGTGCATCCAAACTCTTCATGATGTCAAAAGGTAAAGTATAGGTATCCCCCCATACTGGTGTATTCACCTCAAATGATGTCCAGCCTTCATGTGAATCCGAATAATTTACATAGCTCAAATCACAAATGCCATTAAAATAGTGAATTCTTTTTACTGTTAAATCACATTTTTCTAATGCTTTTTCAGTTACAAAATCAATACACTGTTCAACCAGTTCATTTCCAGTAGAATTAACCGCTGGATAATAAGGTGGTGCAAATAAAATGATAATTGTCGGTGCGAGTTCTTGACATTGTATCATCAATTTATCGGCAATCCGGAATGATTTCTCACGATCATCCCATTCGTTATGACTTTGAACTTCTTTTTTTATTTTCTCAACATACTCTGTACCGTACTTATTTGTGGCATAAGTCAGTAACTCACTATATCGTGTAACGTTTACTTTCCCAATCGGTTTTACATGATGTATTTCACATACTTTTCCATATTGTTCATTACATTCATTAGCTGCCTCGATTGAAATCTGCTCAAACAGATCCATAATTTCAGCAGCATTTCTTTTCATTAAAAATACATTGTATAGTGCAGATGTCCTATATGGTGTTTGTGTAGAATATTCTAATTTCAGATCTTTTTGCTGTAATGTAACTGGCAATGGTGTTTGTTCACCAAAGGAAGTTTCTTGAAATTTCATATTCCACTCCATTTTTTTTGTTAAAAATGATGCAATATATGGTGAAGTTAAGCCACTAAGTGGTTCACCAGCATGAGTTTCCTTTCCATAAAAAAGAGCAGCAGGCATGATTTTTCCAATTGTTCCCGAATATATATAATATTTCGGATCACCTGGTTCTTGTGAAAATACAGGTTCTCCATTTAAAAATAACTTATATTCTATATCGTATTCCTCTTTCATTGAATGTAGTGTTGTAACAGCAGATCGCATTCCGGCAGAATTCACTTCCTCATCTGGAACAGTTAGAAGAAGCAAGTTAATTGGCCAATTTTCTACTGACGCTTTCTCAACGAGACTCATATGCATTGCTAGTCCCATTTTCATATCCATTGTTCCACGACCAAATAAATATTCACCAGACAATAAATCCTTTTGTACCTCATCGGTAAATTCATTTAACTGATTGGCAAATACCTTAGTTAATTCTTCCGGTTCGGTTGCTAATGATTCAAAATCACCATATTCTTCAGTGTTTACAGTATCAAAATGACTGATTAAACAAATCGTTTCCTTTGCTTCGGGATGCTTATACAGAGCCGTTACATATTTTCGTCCTAAATCAGTGTCATGAAGGGACAGATACTCTGGAAATTTTTGAAAATAATCCAATTCAAATAACAGTTCTTGAAGCTTAAATGAAAATTGTCGCTCTCCCTCAGTCAATGTCATACTCTTCCAGCTTACTAATTTCATTAGTAAATTTTTCAAGTCCTCAGGTGTACCCCATTTTAAGTTATTCATTAGAATTTCCCCCTATAATGATGCAGCTAATTATCATTCGTTTCTTTTATTTTATAAAATCATAGCTAATAGAAATATAATTGATTAAAGAAACTGTCGTATCAACGAGCTACTTTATAAATTTTAATGTCCAGTTAGTATAGTTTTACTTTCTAGAGATGGATAGGAAAACCCTCTTATCGTGATTTATTATTATGAATTCATAAAAAAACCACCTTGAATAGGCGGCTTACAGATTTCTTTTATTCACACTCTTCCCGTCATAACTAAACAAAACTTCTTTACCATCCATTTTAGTTTCAATATGAATTGGACGTCCCCATAATTGGTAAATGTATGGTAATACTTTTTCTAAATATTTCACTTCAAGTTCTATACCCTCGTATCCATGTTTTAAATATAATTCACCATTCTTAAAATAGTCTCCATCATCCACTGTAATGTATGGATACCCACCATTAGTACGCATATTTACTAGCTGATCACGTACTTTATCCCAACTTTTATCACTAATTTTATAATCTTTTCCATCTCGTTTAAATAAGTACATATCTTCTCTCATAACAAACTCTTTTGTTATATAATTTCTAATAAAGCTAGTGTCCGATTCTATTTCACGTACTTCGAAAATTTTTTCAGTTCCAGAACCTATTTTCACTCCATTTTTTATCATATCTTCAGTCGGATGATTATATCTTTCTTCTATATCTTCAAACATTTTTAATCCAAAATAATAAGGATTTATCCCCGTCCTATTAGGCTGTACAACACTTGCATTCAGTTTTGCAAATTCAATTGATTCACCTGAGGTTAAATCAAGCTCTCTTAGTATTCGTTGATGCCATAAACTAGCCCAACCCTCATTCATAATTTTAGTTTCTAGTTGTGCCCAAAAATAAAGCATTTCTCCTCTTAACATCGTTAGAATATCTCTTTGCCATTCTACTAATTCGCGACTGAAATGTTGTATAAAAAGCAGAAGATCTTTTTCAGGTTTAGGCGGGAATTTCCTTTTACTTGGTTTTATAGGAGTATTGCTTTTTTTCTGATCATCTAATTTCCATAGATCATCATAAGGACCAATTCGTTTAGGCAACACCTCATCTTCGTCATGCAATGCCCATGGTAATTGATTTCTAATAATTGAGGGATCAATATGCTCTTGAATAGCAAGGACTGCATCAATGAAATGCTCAACTATTTTTTTCCCAAATTTATGTTCATACTGGTTTATTCGCTCAGCAGTTGCCGCCATGCTCTCAACCATATCTCGCCTTGTATTACTGAAACGTACATTATTTTTAAAAAAATCGCTATGAGCTAGCACATGAGCTACAATTAATTTGTTTTGGATCAGGCTATTTGTATCTAGCAAAAAAGCAAAACACGGATTTGAATTAATGACTAGTTCATATATCTTACTTAGTCCAAAATCATATTGAAGCTTCATTTTATAAAACTGTTTTCCAAAACTCCAATGAGTAAATCTTGTCGGCATTCCATAGGCACCAAATGTGTAAATAATATCAGCAGGACAAATTTCATACCTCATGGGAAAATAGTCTAGTCCAAATCCATTAGCTATTTCAGTAATTTCATCTATTGCAAATTCCAGTGCACGATAATTGCTTGATTCCATTATTTTTCCTCCTACCTTATGTATAGTCAATGTATGAAAAAATTTGTCAATATATGCTAATCTGAAATAAATAGAATCTTTTGTTTTGTTTGTTCTGATAGAGGTAAACAGCTACTAAATGTCGAATATGTTTAATAGAAGGGAGATGAAGTAATGAGCAAAATGATTCTATTGAAAAACCTTCGCAATGCTACTAGAGGAAACTTTTTTTCAATCAGTATTGATTATTCCTTGAAGGAAGAGGAAATGAGAATTCAAGAATACGCCAAAGAGTTAGAACAAGAAGGATTTATAAAATTAAAAGAATATAAACAGTTAGATCACGCTATTTTTCTAAGCGGTATATTGAAATATGCATCCAATTAATTGGGTGTTTTTTTATTTTTAGTTTGGTCGATATATACACAATTACAAAAAACCTTACTTTTTATGAAAGTAAGGTTTCAAAAATCTTATTTGTATTAATCAATTTCTGTAATACGATAAATATTATGACCTTCGTTAAAGGCTAGTTCTTCGATTAGAAATGTTTTTTCATGAAGTCTTTTATCGACCAAATCTTCGTACTGAAATGATTGTTGAACACCATCAACTTCTGGTTTTTCATCATCTTTTTTGATTCCTTCATGATCTTGTTTTGCAGTTGGATTTTCTCCGCCAGCAAGAAGTATCCATGTAGAGTTATCTTTTAAATGTTGATATACAGCATGTTTTTTATAGTGATTATGATTTAAGCCAAATGCTTTAAATAGCTTTTTATGACTTTCAGATGACAGCCTTATATTGTTGTCTTTATCTTTATTTAGGAGACTACTATAATTGTGAATGTAAACTTGTATATTCAATAACAATCCCACCTTTATTTTTTTGATTCTTACTAATTATGTCTATTACGGTAACAGGTTTTGTTTCGTTATTGGATAAAAAAATTGAATCTATAATAGCTTTTGAAATGTAAAGGAGGATCAAATTGCACAGTTAGTCCGAGGAAAAAGTATCGTTTAAATGGCCAAATAAGTAATTCAACCATTTAATTTTGCAATAATAATTCTTTTGCCTGAATTCCAGTAATTCCCTTAATTAACTCAAGCTCACTAATCAAGATTTTTTTAGCATTATCTAACATTTGCTTTTCACTTGAGTTAAGAGATTTTTCTTTATCTATTCGCATCAAATCACGTACAACCTCTGAGCCATCTTTAATATTACCAGTTCTCATTTTCTCAGAATTCATTTTAAATCTTTCCTTATATGGAAGAGACAAATCAGATTGTCCATTATGAAAATTTTGTAATACATCCTCAAGTGTTTGTGAATTGACTACTAAACGGATTTTAGATTGATCCATTCTAGTAATTGGAATCATTACCTCCATCTTCTTAATCAGCAATCTAATGACAAAATATTGTTGTACATCACCTTGAATTTCTTTTTCAATAATGGATTCAATCACACCTGCTCCTTGCATTGGATAAACAATATTATCGCCAATTTCAAACAATATACTACACCCCCATTAATAACAACTCTTTCAAGCATACCACGAATAAAAAAAATGTCAAATTTAATATTTTATCAAAACGAAAGTATTATTGTCAATTACTTTTGTGTTTTTTTATAAAATATAGTTTTCCTATGTACATCTTTATTTAACTAAAATAAAAAAACATTATCTCATCTGTAAGATAATGTTCCTTGGAATGTTATTATGACAATTCAATTATATTTAGAATCCACCAATATTAATATTATACGCAATAAAAGTACATACAATTATCATGCCGATACATAATAACAAAATAAATCCTGATAATTTAGCTAACCCTTTTTCTTCCTTAACGATGGCAACGACACCAGCTATTAGACTTGCTAACAAACTGATATAGTACGTGTATAATGCAATGACTTCAATTAAACGAATAGTTTGAATTGAAAAGGCAAAAATCGCCCCTATTATGCTGATGATTACAAGGAAATATGCAAGTTTTCCTATTTTTTGGCTAAATTGTATAACACCCTTTGTGACAATTACTAGACAAAGGATTAAGCTGATAAAAAAAGTACCTGTACTTATTTTTTGAAATACATTAGGAAGTGGATCAGAGAATAAGCCAATATAAGAAAGAAAAATAATACAAAATAAAAGTAATACATATCTTCTATATTTTTTGAGTTTATCCATTAACCCCCATCCTCCTAGGCAAAGTATCTTTCTTACAAACTTTTAGCCTTAAACCATACTATTCAACAATGGATGAATTTCTCCTTTAGGATTGATAGGTGTGATTTCGACAAGAACAAAGGTTCTTTATTTTTGCCGAAAAGTAAATAGATAACCATTATTTACAAACGTACGTTCTTATTTTATAATAAGTTTGTGGATAGTAATTTGATGTGAAATCGGGTTCAGGTAAACAAGTTGGCTAAATAAAAAAAATTGATATTCGAGGAGTAAAATAAAATGACAGTTAAATTAATCCCTTATTTAATTATGGATGGTAATGCACAGGAAGCAATAAAGTTTTACGAAGAAACGTTAGACGCTCAAATTCAATTCAGTCAAACTTACGGAGATTTTGCTGATACCCCTGAAACTGCTAATTCAAAGGATCTGATTATGCACGCTTGTATTCAAATTGGCGAATCAAACCTAATGTTATCTGATACTTACCCAGGATATCCTCATCAAACGGGTAATCAAGTTACAATCTGTATTTCTACAAATGACATCGAAAAATCAAGACATATTTTTGAAGGATTATCTCAAGGTGGGCAAGTAGAATTACCACTTCAAGATACTGGATTTAGTCCTGCATATGGAAAAGTTGTAGACAAATTTGGTGTATTATTCCAAGTTTTCACTGAAGGTAATCAATAATTCATATAAGGAAATGATTCCTTTGTTTTATTAGTATCTTGAATCAATTTTTCCCATCTTTTTATATATCCCATTTTATGAAACAAGTATTATACCTTACATACAATAAAAGAAAATAGCTCTGTCTAAATGAATCATTAGACTAAGCTATTTTCTTTTTTTTTAATAAATAATTGTTTTATTTATTTTCTTACAATAAAGGTAAACCAATGGTAATTCAATTTATAGATTTACATTACAATCCGGACATAGTCCATATATTTCAAATTTATGGCTTTGCACTTTATAACCTGGCAAATCTACAGGGATATTTTCCATCGGACATCCATGAATACTTTTCGTATTTCCACAGTCTAAACAGATAAAATGATGGTGGTGTTCAGCTGAAGCGCATTTTGATCTAAAACGCTTTTCTCCGTCCAATTCAGTTACTTCCACTACATCTACATCAACAAAAGTGGTTAAATTACGATATATAGTATCAAAGCTAAGTCCTTTGTATTTATCTTTTAATGCAAGTTGGATATCTCTTGCTGTTACATATTTATTTTGTCTAAAAA